>JBDNEZ010000521.1:0-3946 GCA_041690095.1 Anderseniella sp. | reverse complement strand
TCCAATCATGAATTTCGCAGCGCCAGCCACGCACAACCCGATGCCGCCACAACGACAACCATGTTGAGAAGGCCGATGGCTGGGATTGTGACGTTGGCATCAAACATGGCGCCATAAATAGCCGGTGACATGGCGCTGGCAAAGATCATGACGGCAGTGGCGACAGCCTTGATTGCACCGAGATGCCGGACGCCATAGACTTCCGCCCAGAACGGGCCAGTGACAGCACTGGTCATGCCCGATGCCGCGCCAAATGAAACCAGCACGCCGACAATCCACAGCTCGTTGCTGCCGGCCATGAGGCTCAATCCCCCCACTGCAATGGGCAGGGTGAACAGGTGCATCAGGCGACGTGCGCCGTTCCTGTCCACCAGGATGCCTGCAAGCATGGAAAAAGCGATCGATGAGGCTGCATACGCCATCAGAAGAAGATACCAGGTTTCCAGTTCCCAGCCTTTCGAAGAGACGATGTGCTGATGGTGAAACATCAGGCCGGTATTGAGAAACGACGGCGCCAGGACGACGGGAATGACACCATAGAAACGTGAATCGCGCAGCATTTCCGATCTGGTCCACTGCCGCTGTGCCCTGGAGGCAGTCTCGCTTGTCGTATCCGTTTCAAGGATCGACATCTGATCCAGATACCGGCCATGGCGACGGCGATGATCGGCAATAAGCAACAGCAACAGCGGTAACACGATGCAGGCTGCGACAAGCCCGAGCACATACCAGGAAGTGCGCCAGCCAATAGCCGCAATCAAAGCCGAAATAGTGATGGGCAGAGTGGCTTCGGCAATCGTGAACCCCTGATTTACGATGGCGGATGCCTTGCCGCGCACGGTTTGATAATAGCGGTTCACAGACGTAACGGCGATGTGGCTCATCAAGCCCTGTCCGAAATGCCGCAACAGGAACAACGCCAGCAAAAGCGTCAGCCAGCCGGTGCTGCTGCCGGCAATCAGACAGGCTCCGCAAAGGCCGATGGTCGTGACGGCGAACACCACGCGTAGATCATAGCGGTCAATCAGCTTGCCCGACCACAGGATGACGACGGCGCTTGCCAGCGTTGCGATCATGTAGGCATTGCCAAAATCGCCATGGCTGAGGTTAAACGCAGCACGGATGTCGGCATTGAACAGGGATATGACAAGGGTCTGGCCGGGCGCAGATGCAAGTGACGCCAGGGTGCCGAACAAAAGCAACCGCCAGTCGCTCAGCAATTCAGAGCGTTTGCCACTTACGTCCGTCATTGCTGATGTGCCTGTTGAATTCCGAAAATGTGGAAAATGAAGCAGGATACCGGCGTTGGCAATAGCAGTTTCCGAGGCTCCTGGTATCGCTGGTCAGGCAGATCGTTTATGCCTTGGGCGAACCGGGTTTATCCGGGATCGACAGATGGACTGGTGCGGGTTCGCCCAGTGAACTGACATCGTCGACAGACGATGCGGAATTGGGTGTAACTGCCAACAGAACCAATGCCAGCATACAGATCAGACAAATGCCAAATTTTGAAAAAATGTCCACCGTCACCCTCCCAGCCAGATACGGGAATTCACAAGCAGATTAACGCCTGAATTGGGTTACCGTGGGGTTAACCGATGCTTTATAGGAACAATTTTGGCATCGAGTAACTTCATCTGCTCAGATAATTCCAACCGAAAGAATGATGCTTCTGGCGTATCCGTTAAACAAAAAACCGGCTCCTGGATCAAAACCAGGAACCGGCCCGTTGCGTCGTCTCGGCCACATGACCGGTCGAAAGGTTTGCTCTAGCACTTTGGAAGCGATCAGGTTTATGAATATTGGTTGATTCAACCAATATTCATCCCGATCTAGACCGAATAATACATGTCGTACTCGACCGGATGCGGTGTCATTTCATACCGCATGTTTTCTTCCATCTTGAGTGCGATATAGGCATCGATTTGATCATCAGAGAACACACCGCCAGCCTTGAGGTATTCGCGATCAGCTTCCAGTGACTCAAGCGCTTCACGCAGTGATGCACAAACTGTCGGAATATTCTTGAGTTCTTCCGGCGGCAAGTCGTACAGGTCCTTGTCCATGGGGTCACCGGGGTGGATTTTGTTCATGATGCCGTCCATGCCGGCCATCACCATGGCTGAAAACGCCAGGTACGGGTTGGCTGTGGGATCCGGGAAGCGGACTTCAACACGCTTGCCGTTCGGAGACGCTGTCCACGGAATACGGCACGAGGCTGACCGGTTGCGGGCCGAATATGCCAGCAGAACCGGCGCTTCATAACCGGGCACCAGACGCTTGTAGGAGTTGGTGGACGGATTGGTGAAGGCATTCAGCGACTTGGCGTGCTTGATGATACCGCCAATGTAATACAGGCAGGTTTCCGACAGATCAGCGTACTGGTTGCCGGCGAACATTGGCTTGCCGCCTTTCCAGATCGACTGATGCACATGCATGCCCGATCCATTGTCGCCGAATACAGGCTTCGGCATGAAGGTGACAGTCTTGCCGTATTGGTGCGCAACATTGTGGATGGCATACTTGTAGATCTGCAATTGATCGGCACACTTTGTCAGTGTTTCGAACTTGATCCCGAGCTCGTGCTGGGCGGCCGCCACTTCGTGGTGATGTTTTTCCACCGTGACACCCATGGAGGCCATTGCGGCCAGCATTTCGCCACGAATGTCCTGAGCCGAGTCAACCGGGTTTACCGGGAAATATCCGCCCTTGGTGCGCGGACGGTGGCCCATATTGCCCATTTCATACTCGGCATCCATGTTGGACGGAAGTTCCGTGGAGTCCACCCTGAAGCCGGTATTGTATGGTTCGGCTGCAAAGCGCACATCGTCGAACATGAAGAACTCGGCTTCCGGTCCTACCGTGATTGTATCACCGATACCGGTGGATTTCACATAGGCTTCAGCCTTCTTGGCTGTAGTGCGCGGATCACGTTCATAAGCCTCGCCGCTGCCCGGTTCGAGAATGTCACAGAACACGGCTGCGGTTTTCTGGGCATAGAACGGGTCAACATGCAGGGATTCAGGATCCAGCATCAGTACCATGTCCGACTCGTTGATGGCTTTCCAGCCGGCAATCGATGAACCGTCGAACATCAAGCCGTCTGCCCACACGTCTTCGTCGATTGTGGAAATGTCCTGGGTCACATGCTGCATCTTGCCGCGCGGATCGGTAAAGCGCAGGTCGACATATTTTATATCGTTGTCTTTCAGGTACTTCATTGCACCTGCAACGGGAGAAGGTTTCTTGGCCATCTGTTTGCCCTCGCAGTCTTTCAGTTAAAGTGGGTTAGGGGGTGGTGGTTGATTGGAACTAAAGTGCGTCTACACCGGTTTCACCGGTGCGAATGCGGATTGCTTCATCAACGGTGGAGATGAAAATCTTGCCATCGCCGATGCGGCCTGTGCGGGCAGCCTGCAGGATGGCTTCAACGGCCTGATCAACCAGTCCGTCGTCAAGTACGATCTCGATGCGGACTTTTGGTAAGAAATCGACGATGTATTCGGCACCACGATACAGCTCCGTATGACCTTTCTGACGGCCAAAGCCCTTGGCTTCGGTGACTGTGATTCCCTGCAGTCCAACCTCCTGCAGAGCTTCTTTCACTTCATCCAACTTGAACGGTTTGACGATTGCCTCGATTTTTTTCATGCTTCCTCCAACGGCGCTTACCAGGGTTTTCGATACTTAGCCGCTATTGTATTCGTCCTACGCGAATTGCATGAGGCGTGCCATTTGTCGGAAATTAAAAATATCGTTTTAAAACAGTTCTTTACAAAATTAGAGTGAATCACATTGGCAAGCTAAAGTGTTAATATACAGGCAGTTGCCTAAAAAACAGGCAGTGTGTTGAGTGGGTTTTCAAGGGCATTGTACTGGGGTTTCGAGACGCTTGTTATGAGCCTTTGACAAGGACCTGAAATCGGTTTGTACAGAAGGGCAACTT
>JBDNEZ010000520.1:0-8267 GCA_041690095.1 Anderseniella sp. | reverse complement strand
TTCTCGATTCGCCAGAAGGATGGCTCGATCCGGTCATTCTCCAATGTCTGCCGGCATCGCATGATGCAGTTGCTGGAAGGCGCCGGGAACACCAAGACCATCGTCTGCCCCTATCATGCCTGGACCTACGGCCATGACGGGGCGTTGCGCGGCGCCTCGCAGATGGGCAAGTCCGAAGTGTTCAACAAGAAGGATTTCTGCCTGCCCGAAATCCGCACCGAGATCTGGAACGGCTGGATCTATATCACGCTGAATGAGGATGCTGCACCGGTGGCCGAGTTACTGGCGCCGATGCATGATCTGGTCGCGCAGTTCAAGATGGACAGATACATTCCGTGTGAAACCCAGGACCATGTCTGGCAGACAAACTGGAAGCTGCTGACTGAAAACTTCATGGAAGGCTATCATCTGCCGGTGGCGCACAAGGCAACGGTCGGCCAGTGGATCGGGCTGGACGACACGGTGTTTCCCGACCAGGTGAGCCCGCATTTTACCTGGCAGACGTTCACCAAGGGCGAGACGGCAACCTACGGCCTGGCGGCCGAGGCCAACGACTACCTGGAAGGCCGCTGGCGCAACACCACTATCATGCCGTCCGTGTTTCCCGCCCACATGTATGTGCTGGCACCTGATCATGTCTGGTATCTGTCGTTGCGCCCCAAGGGCGTAGGTGAAGTGCATGTCCGCTTCGGCGTGGCACTGGCACCGGAACGCATTGACGCTTTTCCCAATCAGCAAGCTGCTCTGAAAGACCTGGTGTCGTTCTTCGATCACGTCAACGAGGAAGACCGGTTCGTGGTCGAAGGCATCTTCAAGGGCGCCCACGGCGCACTGGCCAAGGCCGGGCCGCTGAGCTACCTGGAGCGGGAAATTCATGATTTCCAGAAATACCTGGTGGCCAAGCTGTGTCCGGAGAAGGCAGGCGCTGCGAAAGTGGCGGCGGAGTAGGGGCTCGGTTAGGTTCCCGTTGTGCGGAAAATTGCGTGTTTTAGCAATTAATCACAATGGGTTGGGTAGACTGCTGCCGGTTTCAGTGGCACTAAGCTACGGTGTTTGTGATGAAACCGCTTTAGCGCAGCTTAGACGCCCTTCGGTCAAATCGTTCGCGGCATTGGTGCACCTTGATCAGCGCGCGCAAGACCGTTGGCGAGCCAACCCGGGGAAGAGGAATAACCATGCAGATGTACCGGCCCGCTCTGGACAGCGACAGCTATGGCAACGTCCCGGTTTTCGGCCATTTCGACGTGATTGTGCTGGGCGGCGGCCCGGCCGGCATCGCGGCTGCAACGACGGCCGCTGAGAGCGGGCTGTCCACGCTTCTCATCGAACGGCTCGGCTTCTGCGGCGGGGCGGCGGTCTCGGGCATGTCGGGGACGATCTGTGGCCTCTACATGACCGTGGCCGATCCATTCGTCGCACAACCACAGCAGGTCATCTTTGGCTTTGCTGAGCGGTTCCGTCGCGCGCTGGAGGCAGAAGGCGGGCTCACCCGCCCGCAGATTTACGGCAAGACCTGGGTTACGACCCACGACTGCGCCAAGTACAAGAAGACCGCGACAGACGTGCTGCGCGGCGCTGGCGTGCAGATCCTCTATCACACCGAGATGGTCGACGTGATCACCGAAGACGACGCGCTGAGCGGCCTTGTGCTGCACACGCGATCAGGTTTCACCCGTGTCCATGCAAAAAGAGTGATCGACGCCAGCGGCGATGCTGACGCGGTGTTCCGCATGGGTCTTGCCACCACTAAGGGCAATAACGGGGTGATCCAGAACCCTTCCATGATGTTCAAGATCGGCAATGTCGACGTGCCGCGTTACCTGGAATACTGGGGAGCGGACACGATTTCGCCGCCCAAAGTCGTGGAAAAACTTGAAAATCGCAAGGAACTGTTGCGCAAGAAAGTCTGGCTGTTCCCGACCGTCAATCCCGGCGAGATCCTGGTCAATGGAACTAAGATTACCGGCTTTGACGGGCGTGATCTCGACGTGACCGATCCGGTCGATCACTCCGAGGCGGAGCAATTCTCGATCTATCAGGCCCGGGCGTTTTTCAACTTTCTCAAGGAAGAGATTCCGGGCTGCGAGGACGCCTACTTCATTGACTATGCCCAGGAAGTCGGGGTGCGCCAGACCCGGTCCATTGACGGCGTGAAGCGGCTGATGAACGACGACGTCGTCAGCGCCCGAAAGGCAGGAGATTCAATCGCGCGCTCGAGCTGGCCGATTGAACTGCACTATGGCGCGAAACCGAAAACCGAATGGCTTGTGGACGATTATTACGACGTGCCGTTCGCAACCCTGGTGCCAAGGCAGGGCCGCAACGTGATCGTAGCGGGTCGCTGCCTGAGTGCCGAGCACGAGGCACTGGCTAGCTGCCGCGTGACGGCGCAGTGCTTTGAATACGGCAGAGCCGCAGCGCTTGCTGCGGACCTGTCGATCCAGGCGGGAATGGATTTCCAGCAAATCGACGGCGTCGAAATTTCGGAAATGATGAAGTCCGCCGGATGATTACAGATTTTTGGAGTAGAAACGGGAATAGCGTTTGCTACGCTATCGCAGAAAACAGCCGAAGGTCGCTGACTGTCGGCGCAGGGAAATTCCTGAAGTTCAGCATCCGCAAGCTGTTGCCTCTGTAATCCGGTCCCACAATGCGCAGTTGCAGTCGAGGTCTGACAAACCCGGTGCAGCAATGTTGCCTGCGACATCAGTGATCCGCCGCTTCATGAACCGGAAGAGCGCATTCCGCGTGGGCTCGTCAGGGCCGTTGTGCGAGCGAGGATCGACCAATGCGCGGCTTGGTGCCTGGCTGTTTCGGGTCAACTGCGACGCTGCATCGGGCCTGCGGAAAAACGCGTTGGAAACATCATTCAAATGGTGGCATGTTTCCCTGGCGACGGGTTTGAAGCTGCAAGTTGTTCTGTGCAAGAGCGAGCAGCGTAGTGGTCAGGCACAGGGGCGGAGGACATTAATGTTGATGAAGCGGTCGGAGTTTCTGAATCCGGTGAGAGCGGCAGTGGCAACGATAGTGCTGATCGGTGCTAGTGCCAATTCGCCGGTGCAGTCGGCAGACCTTGAGTTTGACAATCCGGTCGGGGATGTTGTGCCTGCCGGTACAGGTCTGCAGTGGTCGGTGGAAGCCGAGATTGCTGCGGGGTACAGCTTCGTCGATTTCAATGCGAACGGGGGAGGCGCAAGCCGTGATCTGGTTGACGACGCAAACTGGCCGTCCCTGGTCGGTGATCTGCGTGCCGCGATACCTCTGGCCGATCACTTCGGACTGCAGTTGGATCTGGGTGGATTTCGAGGCTGGCCATCCAAGCTAGGTGAAAACACTTCAACAGGCGGCGATGGCGGCGGTCTCGGGTGGTACCGGTACGGGGGCGGTCATCTTTCTTATCGGGACCCGTCGAGCCATGCCTTCGGCGTGTTCGGCATGTATGGCCAGGCCTTCGGCGGTGAAGATACTCCCTCCACTCAGGATCTTGCCGAGAATTATGTAATTGGCGCAGAAGCGCAATGGTACGGCGAACGCCACACCGTGTATGTGCAGGCAGGCTACCTGGACGGCACCCAGATTAAACGTGAGAGTGGGTATCCGACATCCGCTGATCGCGATGTCATTGACGATGGGTGTCGGGCGGTATTTTCCATATGCCAATACAAGGATACAGGGTGAGTTCACTTATGTGGATGGTGAACAGGTATCGGAGGCAGATCTGGACCTGATGGCCCTGTCCTGGGAGGCCAGGGTTGACCGGCAGATCGACGATTGGTGGGGGTATTATGTCGCCTATCACGGCGTTCATGTCGCCCAGACCGGGCCTTCGAGCGAAGGTCAATGCTGCGAAGACCTCACTGATCACACCATTCTTGCCGGCATTCGCCTGCAACTGGGCGGCACGACACTTCTGCAACAGGATCGCCATGGTGTAACGTTTTCCATGCCGGACGTCGGCCGCTGGGGCGCTTACACAACCGAGGCAATCGATACCGGCAACTGAACCAGTTCATGACCTAGTCGATAAAGGCGTCGGCTCTCTGCCCGGCGCGTTCATAGTGAATGGGCAGTGCTTTGCCGTATAGCTGGATGGCGCGTTCAGGTGTGGCAACCATGTTGGGCTCCCCGACGTAAGATATAATTGCAACATATCTTGAACTCGCACCTTTGAGAGGTGCCACCCGATGCAGGCTGTAGCGCCCCCGAAACAATTGCAGGTCGCCGGGTTGCAGGCGAAGTGACGTTACTCGATCCGAAGTGCCATCAAGAACCCGGGAGACTTCATCGAAATTTTCATCAGCCTCGCGGATGCCGGCGGCGTATTCGAACTCGCCGCCATCTTCTGCATTTTGAATGGCAACTGTAACAGTGAAATTATTCGTGTCGAAATGCCACGGAAATCCTGCACCTTCATTGGCCACATTGACAATCACGTCAGCCAGTGGGTCGGCGTACCGGTAGAACCGCTCTTCCTGAAGGCACTGCTGGATGAAACCGTCAAATCCCGGCGCATCATGTATCGTGCGCAGCGCCCCGGTTGTTGAAAAATTATCCGCGGGCACAAATGCGTTGGAACGATCGAAGAACCGACGCTTGGGATGCGTTGGGTCGAGCTGAGGATCATCCTGGGTAAAATAGGGATTGGTCCGATTGAAGGAAGTGTGCGCGAACTGAGCGACAGCATCGGTTTCTGCAGTCAATGCCTCAATGCCGGCTGTTGTCAGAAAACCGCGCAATACAGCACATCCGTCTACGGCAAGCGCCGTACGTGCTTCTTGAATTCTGTCCTCCAGCTCAGGTCCTGAACGATCAATCGGAAAGCGGTCAACGTTAATCAAGTGTCGATAGCTCATGCGCACACCTCCTGATAACTGTCGAAAGCTAGAGCATAATCCGTTCAGATGGAATCATCTGTTCGGATAAAAATGCTCGATTCCAAAGTGTTAGAGCAATTTTATGCATCCATATGGATGCATATTGCTCTAACTCTGGTCATCGTTGAATGTCCAGTGACATTATCGACTGATCACGAGCTCTATTTTTGCTCTGATCTTGCCGGCACATTTCCCACCCGCATGGATGGATATTGCATCCATCTGATGTCGCTCTGTCCGCATTGCGGACGCCAGTCAGCAATGACTGCATTCGGCATGTGCAGCGCAGAGCGTTGGCTCATACTGCGACACAGTCTGCAAAAAATTGCAGGACACCGTCTGAATCGAGTTCTTGCACCAGGCCATGGATGTCGGTTTCAAAGCCCGGACATTCGCGCGCGAACTCGCGGTTGAATTTCAGGTATCTTACAATTTCAGGGTTGAACACTTCACCCGGAATCAGCAATGGAATGCCCGGTGGGTAAGGTGTGATCAGGCTTGTGGCGATACGGCCTTCAAGCTCGTCGATCGGCACGCGCTGTGTGCAACGGTGCGCAATTTTCGCATATGCATCACTCGGTTTCATGGCCGGCGTATGGTCGCTCAAATACATTTCGGTAGACAGGATAGCCACGTCGTACTTTGCATACAGCGAGTGCACATGCTGGCACAGGTCGCGCAAGCCCATCTGCTCATAGCGCGCATGCCTGGCGCTGAACTCCGGCATGACCCGCCACAATGGCTGGTTTCTGGCATAGTCGTCCTTGAACTGTTGCAGGGCGGCAACCAGGGTGTTCCATCGGCCTTTGGTAATGCCGATGGTGAACAGGATGAAGAAGCTGTAGAGGCCGGTTTTTTCCACGACAACGCCGTTGTCGGTCAGGTATTTGGTCACGATAGAGGCGGGAATTCCGATATCCTCAAAGCGGCCATCCAGGTTTAGGCCCGGCGTTACAATCGTCGCCTTGATCGGATCAAGCATGTTGAAGCCCGGCGCCATATCGCCAAAGCCATGCCACGAGTCTTCACCGTCTGCGGCCTGCACACCATCGGCATCTGTCTTCTTCAATACCCAGTCAGAGGAGTTGCCGATGTCTTCTTCCACCAGCACGTCCGGACCCCAGACCTGGAACCACCATTCACCGTCGCCGAGTTCATCGTCAACCTTGCGCATCGCACGGCGGAAATCGAGCGCCTCCACCAGGCTTTCCTCGACCAGTGCCTTGCCGCCTGGTGGTTCCATCATGGCGGCGGCCACGTCGCAACTGGCAATGATGCTGTATTGCGGGCTTGTGCTGATGTGCATCAGATAGGCTTCGTTGAACAGGTGGCGATCCAGGCTTGTGTCCTGCGAATCCTGCACCAGCACCTGGCTGGCCTGGCTGATACCGGCCAGCAGCTTGTGAATCGACTGGGTGGCATAGGTCACCGAGTGCCTGGGCCGGTCGCGTTTACGGCCCATCGAGTGGTAGTTGCCATAGAACGGATGAAACGCTGCATGAGGCAGCCATGCCTCGTCAAAATGCAGGTTGTCGACATAGCCATCGAGCATGGATTTGATGGTTTCGGTATTATACAGCACACCATCATAGGTTGATTGCGTCAGGGTCATGATGCGGGGCCTGACCGTGTCGGCGTCAACGTGGGCCAGCAATGGATTGGCGCGGATCTTTTCCCTGATCGCCTCGATTTCGAATTCGCTTTTCTGGATCGGACCGATGATGCCGTAGTGATTGCGCGTCGGCTTGAGGAAAACCGGTATCGCACCGGTCATGATGATGCCGTGCAGGATGGACTTGTGGCAATTGCGGTCTACCACGACCACGTCTCCCGGCGCCACGGTGTGATGCCAGACCATCTTGTTGCTGGTGCTGGTGCCGTTGGTGACGAAAAAACAATGGTCCGCATTGAAAATACGCGCGGCATTGCGTTCAGACGCGCCGATGGCGCCATTGTGATCCAGCAACTGCCCCAGCTCTTCGACCGAGTTGCACACATCGGCACGCAGCATGTTTTCACCGTAGAACTGATGGTACATCTGGCCAATCGGAGACTTCAGAAAGGCCACGCCGCCGGAATGTCCCGGACAGTGCCACGAATACGAACTGTCTTCTGCGTAATCGAGTAATGCCTTGAAAAAGGGTGGCTGGATGCCTTTCAGATAGCTTTTGGCTTCGCGCAGGATATGACGCGCCACAAATTCGGGGGTATCTTCGAACATGTGGATGAAGCCGTGCAACTCGCGCAGGATATCGTTCGGCAGGTGGCGGCTGGTCTTGGTCTCGCCGTACAGGTAGATCGGTACGTCGGTATTTTTCCGGCGCACCTCTTCGATGAACTTGCGCAGGTTCAACACCGCAGGATCAAGGTCGGGACCAGGACTGAATTCCTCATCGTCGATGGACAGGACAAACGCACTCGCGCGCGACTGCTGCTGAGCAAATTGCGACAGGTCGCCGTAACTGGTCATCCCGACAACTTCAAAGCCCTCATCTTCTATGGCCTTGGCCATCGCGCGGATGCCCAGGCCTGAAGTGTTTTCGGATCGGAAATCCTCGTCGATGATAAAGATGGGAAAGCGAAACTTCACTAAACTCTCCTGGAACAAAATCAATAGATTGGGAGGACTGCGTGTTTTGACAAGTACTTCGCATCCAAAATGCGGAACGCAATCTTGTACGACTATGCCAATAATTTTTATGCCATGTCCATCCTTGCCGTGCCCGAATCCAGAACGCGTCGCAGTTTGCCCGCATCTGCCCGAGTGTACAAAACTTCCGTGTCAGGCAAGAATGCTGCAAAGGTCATAATTGGCCACTTTACGCAAGCTGCCGTGGCTCGCGCAGCGGTCCACTCTCTATCGCGCGCCGGGTCATTCCTGGACTCAGTGCACGGAGCAAGCAGTCTCCTTTAGAATCCAGTCCAGGAACGCGCGCACTTCCGGTCGTTGCACGGCACGATCGGTTGTCACCAGATCATAGCCGATGTCAGTCGTCATGCGCTCGGGAATAGTGCAGGCGACCGGGCGGGCATGCCGCTCTCCATGAAAAGCGCCGATGGCGATCCTGTGTTCCGCGAGATCGCTGATCTGCCGTTCTATGATCGGGAAAAACGCATACCGCGCGGGCTCGACAAGACAGTACCGTACACCAGATCATGCTACTGTGGGCCTCGATGCATGTCCGTTTCGGATCAGCAGTGGCGATGCACTGTGCGGACGGTGAATGGTAACGGTGGGACTGTTCAGACACCGGGTTTCGCAAACGAATGGGTTGATAAAACATGCCAGACATGACCTAAGCTGCAGGCTCAGGAAAATGGTGAGACGGACAGGGACTCTATGGACGATAGTCAACCGAATGCCATGCGCGATCCGGTTCAGTTAACCGCGGA
>JBDNEZ010000519.1:0-12808 GCA_041690095.1 Anderseniella sp. | reverse complement strand
CCTGCTACAGATCGCCTCGCAGCAGCCTAAACCGGATGGATTTGGGGGTGGCCGGATGCCCCGGAATCCCCGGCCGGATCAAATCGGTACGGGTGGCCGGATGCTATCGGTACAGGTGGCCGGATCACCCCGGAATACGCATCCATGTTCTCAGAATTTCAAAAGTACGAAAATTATAATATAAAATACCTTCGACCGAGTTGTTTTTTGTCTTCCGATCGAGATGATTTTTTAATGTTTCGTATTGACGAATGTTTGGCGAAATCAGTTAAAAAAAGTGTGTTGCTAATAGGTAATTCACACGCTGCACAATTTTCTCAAGCAATGATTGACAGTTTCCCAAAATTAAACATTATGCAAGCTAACTCATCTGGTTGCACTGGTTTCTTACCATTAAAGGGTCAAAAACATTGCGTTGATTTATTTAACTATATTTATAATGATTTTCTTCCAAATCATCACTTGAGCTTCGTCGTGATTTCAACAAGATTAAAAATAGGTGATGTGGATAATTATATTGATACCGTAAAATATATATTGCGTTATACGGATAATGTGTTGGTAATTGGGCCTGTGCCAGAATATAATCCTGCAATGTATCAAACTTTAGCTAGGGCGAAGTCATTTAAATTCTCTGGAAATTACGTAAAGTTGGTAAATAAGTCACTTGTTGAGGAGCGATTTGAGTTGGATCGTATATTGAAGAGAATGTCCAACGGAGTTGCTGGTTTAGAATATTTTTCCGTGCTGGATTCAATTTGCAAACCTGATTGCCCGCTTTATACGGAAGCAGGGGAGTTGTTTTCCTTTGATTATGGACACTTAACTTATTCTGGAGCGATAGATGTTATTAATGCGATCGAGCTTTTAGGAGATATAAAATAGATATTTCGGGGAACCGCAATGGCGCACGGAATTGAAATACGAATTGCGAATCTGTAGCTAATTCAACAGCGAACAACATCAGTAAAAAACTTGACGGCGGCTAGGGTATTCTTGAATCCCCAGACCATATCCAACCCCAGCACCAGACTAGTCCGACTTTCGGCCTGCAGCCGGTCCGTTGGGATTTGAGACAGTCTCCGACAAGGCGTATCCATCTCCTGATACCAAAGGAACTGACTATTGACGCATTTGATGATGTCAAATCCGTTCACTCTGGCAAGCGCCGCAACGCATCAGATGGATAGATTTGGCTCACGAGATCAGGATGGTTTTTGGTTGATGCAACCAAAACTCATGACCTGATCGCCGTCAAAGTGGCAGAGCAACTTTATGGGTTCCTTGAACCCATGTCGCTCTGCAAGCCGGTTTTTCGCGCCCGCTGGACGTCGTTATGCTCCACTTGTGGTCAACCAGACCACAAGTGGAGCATGTCTAGCCATTCCGGTAGGTGTAGCTGTAACCGTTGAGCGCAGGTGCCCCGCCCAGGTGGGCGTACAGTATTTTCGACCCATCTGGAAAGAAGCCTTTGCCCACCAGATCAATCATACCCTGCATTGATTTGCCTTCGTAAACCGGATCAGTGATCATCGCCTCTGTGCGGGCTGCCAGGCGGATGGCTTCATTGGTTTCATGGCTTGGAACTCCATAGGCAGGATAGGCGTAATCCGGATTGATGATGATTTCATCGTCACGAACCTTGCGGCCGAGCTCGACCAGCTCCGCCGTGTTGTCCACAATGCCGCGCACCTGTTGCCTGAGCTGATCCGGCGTGCCGGAAGCGTCAATGCCGATCACCCGATCCGCCCGGTCATCGGCGGCAAAGCCGACAATCATCCCGGCCTGTGTGGACCCGGTCACCACGCATACGACGATATAGTCGAACTTGATGCCCATCGCCGCCTCCTGGTCTCGAACTTCGTCGGCAAATCCCACATAGCCAAGTCCGCCATACTTGTGCACCGAGGCTCCGGCAGGAATTGCATAGGGCTTGCCACCGGCATCGCGGACCGATTGCATGGCATCCTCCCAGCTCTTGCGAATGCCGATATCAAAGCCTTCATCAACCATGCGGCTGTCGGCGCCCATGAGGCGGGTCAGCATGATATTGCCAACCCGGTCGTAAACCGCATCCTCATGCGGCACCCAGCTTTCCTGGATGACCACACATTTCATGCCGATTTTTGCAGCTGTTGCCGCCACCATACGAGTGTGGTTGGATTGAACGCCACCAATGGAAACCAGGGTGTCCGCATTAGACGCGATGGCATCGGGAACGATGTACTCCAGCTTGCGTAATTTATTACCGCCCATGGCCAGACCAGAATTGCAGTCGTCCCGCTTGGCGTAGATTTCCACCTTGCCGCCAATCGCCGCAGAAAGGCGTGGCAAATGTTCGATGGGGGTTGGACCGAAGGTCAGCGGATAGCGTTCAAACTTGGCGAGGTTCATGAAATTTGCCCATTGTTTCGGTTTCAACTGGGCAGAGTGTAACAGAATCGCAAAGAAAGATGCTTTCTAACTGGACCTCAAAACTTGTAGGTATATGATATTCTGTACGTCTGATTGGCTGTACATCTGTAAGAATTGGCTGAAAATGGAAGAATCCACCAAATCAATCGAGCTTGATCGAACCGATCGCAAGATGTTGAAGCTTTTACAGGCGGATGGGCGGCTGACAAATGCGGACCTCGCGCAAAAAGTCAACGTGAGCGCCGCAACCTGTCATCGCAGAACCCGGCGCCTGCTCGACGAAGGTTGCATTTCCGGCTTTCGTGCCATGGTCAACCCACATGCGGTTGCACGCGGCGCGCTTGTTATGGTCGGCGTGGTTCTGGACCGGTCAACACCGGAAAGCTTCGCTGCATTCGAAGCAGCCATCAAGAAACTCAGCTTCGTGCTCGATTGCCACCTCGTCGCCGGCGACTTTGACTACTTCCTGAAAGTACGTGTTCGCGACATGGCCGATTTCAACAAGCTGCATGGTGAGCAACTGATTGCCTTTCCGGGTGTTCGCCAGATCCGCAGCTTCTTCGTCATGAAGGAAGTCACTGACAATGCTGCATTGGACTTCTAGATCAGTTTTAAGATGATACAGAAGTATCCATCCACCGGCGTGGATGATTGAACCGCCCCGGATTGCAGCCACGGTATTCTCGGACCGCCAGACCAAATCACAACCCCTGCACCAGATGGCTGTCCGCCAGCACCGGGCGGCGCAGGGCGATGAGACGGCGGGCTTCATTTGCCTTGCCCTGCTTGAGCAGACACTCGAGCAGTGAGAACTCCAGCAGATCGCGTTGCGCGCGGCTGCCGCCGAGGCGGGCGTCATCGACCATGCAACAGATCAACAGGCGTTCGGCCCTGAGCCAGTCCTGACCGGCAATGGCCCCGAATGCGTCGGCCGCGTCGCGCACCAGATCGGCAGCCGGCCCCTTCGGGTTTGAGACAATCCTGGCCAGGGCGTCTCCGTCTCCTGCCATGGCATGAGCGAGCGCTGCGTGATAGTCGATGAAGCTCAGTCCGGGATCGGGGAACAACCGGCTGGCATAGGCACTCACCTCGCGCCATTTTTCCTTCGGCACCGTCTCGCCTGCAAGTTCGGCCCGGTACAGGATCGAGGCGGTATCGCTCAATATGTTGATTGGCGGCCCCAGTGCCGCGCCGGGCCGGACGTCGGCATCAACCCGTTGCCACATCTGCTCGGTGTCGCCCAGTTGCAGAGCCCACAGGGCGACGTGCCACGACAGGTGGCCATGCATGATGGCCGCGCGGTCATAGTCTGCAAGCCAGTCGTCGAGATAGGCAATCCCGGCCTGCGTCTCGCCCACTTCATAATATATGTGCGAGCGCACATGCGCCGCGTGGCTGTTGCGCGGATTGATGGCCAGTGAGCGGTCGATAATCGATGCCGCCTTGTCCACCTGGCCGGTTTCACAAAGTGCAAAGGCATACTGGCTTAAAAACCACCAGTCGTCTGCGTAGTGGTGTTGCAGGGCGCTGGTGAAGGCCAGCATTTCCGCCTCGCGGCCCGGCAGGCCTGAAAACCCGATCAGCCCGAAAATGCTGGTGCTGGTCTGTGCGATCAGCGCGTCGCGGGGATTGTCGGCGATATGGTCAACCACGGCGGCAAAGCCTTCCCTAGTCTTGCCGTCGGCCAGAAGTCCAACGGTGTTGATATGGCTGGCTTCGCGATCCGTAACCCCGCCGCCAAGCCCGCGTGCCGTTGCAATGATCGAACGGGCCCTGGCCACGTTGCCGGTTACATGATGTGCCCGCGCAAGGCCGGCGTGGCCAAGCGCAAAACCCGGGTCTTCGGCGACCACCGCCTCAAACGCTTCGGTCATGTGCACGGCCCCTTCAAGCAGCTTGTCGACTGCCGTCACATAAAGGTCGCGCGCCTTGCCGGAGGAGGTTGAGATCGGGTTGTCGTATCTGTCTTTCAGCAATAGGCTCACTCCCTGGTCGCCATCGCAGCCGTGGCGCTAGCCTTGGCGCGGCATCAGATCGTAGGGGCTTTTCCAGCGCGGTTGCGCTGCAATGCGGTCGCGCCATTTGAGAATGTTCGGGTAGTCGTTGAGGTTGATCCCCAGTTCGCCATCATAGAACATGTATCCGGCCAGTGACAGATCGGCGATGGTCAGCCGGTCGAGAGCCATGAAGTCGTGGCTGCCGAGATGCTTGTCGACGATCTGTGTGGCTGCTTCAGCCCGGCCGCGCAGGAATTCCGTCGCCGGTGTTTCACCCGTCTTGAGCAGCGAAACCATGAAGCGCAGCGTGGCGTTGTAGCTGGTGAACTTGTGGTTGTCGAAATACATCCAGCGCAGAATCTCATAACGCTCGTCATCATTGGTCCAGCCGAATTTTCCAAGCGTGGTGGCCAGATAGTCAAGCATCACGCCAGTCTGGGTCAGTTTGCGGTCGCCGTGCATCAGCACCGGCACTTCACCCATTTCATTGAGCTGTGCCCGGTACTCGTCCGAACGCGTTTCACCATTGAAGAAATCCACGAACCGCGGCTCCCAGTCGGCGCCGCAAAGCTCCAGCATCAGGGCTGCCTTGTAGGCGTTGCCGGATTCTCCGAAACAGTACAGTTGATAGTCTGCCATTGTGCTCTCTCCAGATATGCTAACTCAGGCGCTCTGATAGCGCGCGATGGCCGCGTGTTCCAGTGCCGCCGTTTGCAGTTTGGTCAGGTCCAGTGCATCGCGCAGCATGGCCAGGAAGCGGATTTCCTCGCGCGCAATATTGCGGTCGGCAATCGCCACCTCGACCGCCAGCGCATAGGCGGTTTCATGCAGCACTTTCGGCAGGCCTGACTTGATCAGGCCAAGCACGGTCTGCAGTCCGGTTTCTTCCTGCAGGATCTCGCCGCACTCTTGTGCAACATTGGTCAGGCGTTCGGGATCAAAGCCGGAAAACGCCGGCAGGGTTTGCACCAGCCTGCCGATGCGGGCCAGTTCTGCATTGCCGATCTTGGCGTCCACGGCAATCATCGTCATCATCACATAAATCAGCGCCTGATGATGGTTGATGGTCTTGGCTGCGGCTTTAGTCATGTTGTTGGTGCTCCAAAGTCTTTTACAATTTCAATGGCATCGACAAGGCCGACACGTTCTATGGGTATGCCGGGCGGAAAAGCCGTTGCAAACCGGCTTGCCATACGCGCATCCAGCATCACAAAACAACCCCTGTCGGTGGCCTGCCGGATCAGCCGCCCGAACGCCTGCCGCAATCTGAGCCGAACCTGCATGTCCTGCCACGACTGTCCGCCGAAGGCTCCGCGCCGGGCGCGTTCCAATATGGTCGGCTGGCCCCACGGTACTCGATCCATCACGATCAGCCTAAGCGAATCTCCCGGCACATCGACCCCGTCGCGGACCGCATCGGTGCCCAGCAGGCAGGCGTCTTTCTCGGCTCTGAACATGTCAACCAGTGTGCCGGTGTCGATTGGGTCGGCGTGCTGGGCATACAGCGGCAGGCCGGCTTCCGCCATCGGTTGCACCAGGCGGCGATGCACCGCCCGCAACCGGGAGATCGCAGTAAACAGGCCCAGCGCACCGCCATTCGATGCCAAGAACAGTTCCCGGTAGGCCGCCGCCAGCTGGTCCATGTTTTCGCGCCCCACATCGTTGACCACGATCAGGCGGGAGTTCTTAAGATAGTCGAACGGCGACTCCCAGCTGTGCCGGATAACCGGGTAGGGCAGGTGAACCGAACCGGTGCGCATTTCGGCATTGCGCCAGTCATCGGGCATTTCGGGCGGCCGGTCACGCAATGTGGCAGAGGTGATGATGATACCGTCGGCCGGTTGCAGCACCGCACTGGCCAGCGGCACGGTCGGGTCGATCCAGTGCGAATGCAGTCCGGTATCGATCTCGCGCTCCCAGGCCTGCTCGATGGCGAACCAGTCGCAAAATTCCGGTCTCGGTTCATCCACCAGCCGGCTCAGCATGTCAATGAACCCGCCCAGCGTGAGTTCCGACCGCCTTGTGAGTGAGCGGGCCAGAGCCTCGATACGGGCGCGTTCGGTGCTGGCAAGCTCTGCTGCCTCGTCATCCAGCCGCGTCATCAGCCTGCGGGCAAGTGCGGTCATGGGCCGTTTCAGGTCAATCAAGGCCGCAGCCAGCGTGCCTGCTGCTGCCTGCAATCCGTCTATGAACGGGCGGCAGTCGGTTTCCTGCGAGCCGGTCTGGCGGCTGTCGGCACGCGCGGTCACCTGCTGGCGCACGAGACCCAGAAAGGCTTCGGTTTCGCCGTCCGGCTGACCTGCCTGGATACGCCGCATCCAGCCCGGTCCGGGCAGGCACAGCGCACCTGCCAGCACCCTGGCCAGCAGGTCTTCTGCCGTATCATCGTCACCGGCCAGGTCACCCAGCCTGTCGACCAGTCCGCGACCCCTGCGGCGTTGTGATTCCGGCCCCCTGATCCAGCGTCTGAGCTCGGTGGTTTCCAGCCCGGTCAGATGGCCGGAAAACGCGCTGTCGGCGGCATCAAACAGGTGATGGCCTTCGTCGAACACCAGCCGCTTCAGTCCGCCGGCGCGTTCCTGGTCTTCATCAACCTGGGCTTCGCCGATGGCGTGGTCGACTGCGATCTGGTGCAGCACCAGCGCGTGATTGGCGATCACCAGGTCGGCTTTGCGGCCGGCGCGAACCGCCTTTTCGATGAAACATTTTCGGTAGTGCGGGCAGGCGGAGTAAATGCACTCGCCGCGCCGGTCGGTCAGCCCCAGGCCCATCGGGGTCATGGCGCGTTCGCCGGTATTGGCGTCATAGAACAGCCCCATCAGCCAGGCGGGAAAGTCGCCGCCCACCATGTCGCCGTCCTTTGAGTGGCGGACCCAGCGCGCGATCAGGCCGGCCATCAGGGCAGAGCGCGGATTGGATGCCGTCATGCGCGCAAAGGCTTCCTGCATGTTGAGCAGGCAGACATAGTTTTCCCGGCCCTTGCGCACCACGATTTTATGGCGTCGTTCCGCCGGATCCGGCACCAGGCGGGCGGTTTCCTGTTCCAGCTGGCGTTGCAGGTTCTTGGTATAGGTCGAAATCCACACCGCCTGCTTGTTGCGTGACGCCCACAGATAGGACGGTGCCAGATAACCCAGGGTCTTGCCGAGGCCGGTGCCGGCCTCAGCCAGCACGATTGCATTGCTGGCCGGGGAGTCGCGCGGCACGAAGGCGGCCGTGGCGGCACCTGCATAATCGACCTGTTGCGGACGCGATTCCGATGATCCACCCAGGATGCCGGCCAGGAATGCCTGCGCTTCGGCGGCAGTGACCGGCTCATGTGCGCCGGGCGGACGCGGCCCGTCGTCTTCCCATTCATCCAGCCGGTCCCAGACATTCAGCCCGGTGGCGAATACCGAGGCTGCATCGGAACTGGTTTCCCGGCCCAGGCGCTGGATGACCCGCCTGGCCCAAGGCCATTTACCCCGCTCGAGAAACTGCGCCACCTGAAATGTCTCAAGGGCGTTCGGATAGCTCTTGTGGCCCACCCTGTCGAGCAACGCCTGGCTGAGATTGAGGATCAGATCGGCATCTGGCAGATCGGTCTCCAGTCCGATCGCTGCACACAGTCCGCGCGCTGTCGGCACCGCCATCACCGCCGGTGCCACAAAGGCAAACAGTTCACAGACATCGAGATGCGCCTGTTCTCGCGCCGTGCGCACAACGCCCTGCGGCACCTGTGCCGCCAGCGCCAGCCGGTTGACCAGATAGCCCGCATGGCACACCACATGAGCCCGATCGCCGAGCGCCTTGAGGGCGGCAGCCGGTTTCAGCTTTTGCGGTTCACGCCCGGCCGCTATCTGCAGCGCGGATATGCCGTCCAGCACCATGACCGGCGGAAACTCCGCAGTGCCATCAGCCCATGCTGTGGCGTTTTGATCATTGCTGTCGTTCATCAAATATCGATTCGGCTCTTTATGTTCGCGTTGCAATCTGGCACAGCTTTTTGCCAACATCATCCTTTTCAAGAAATGAACACTGAATTGTCCATGTCCAGTCCGTCAAAGCCGTCTGTCGACCCTGCTCTGCGCGCTGCAGCCCTTGAAAGCAAGGCCTGGCCGTTTGAAGAAGCCCGCAAGCTGCTCAAGCGAATTGAGAAACGCCACACGCGTCACGACTATATCCTGTTTGAGACAGGATATGGGCCGTCCGGCCTGCCGCACATCGGCACTTTTGGAGAAGTTGCCCGCACCACCATGATCAGGCGCGCCTTCGAGCTTATCTCGGACATGCCGACAAAACTGCTGTGCTTTTCCGATGACATGGACGGCATGCGCAAGGTGCCTGAAAATGTCCCCAACCAGGCCTTGCTGCGCGAAAATCTGCACCGTCCGCTGACCGTTGTGCCGGATCCGTTCGGCGAATACGAGAGCTTCGGTCACCACAACAACGCTATGCTGCGCCGCTTCCTCGACACGTTCGGGTTTGAGTATGAATTCGCCAGTGCGAGCGAGTACTACAAGTCCGGCAAGTTCGATGACATCCTGCTGCGTGCCTGCGAGCGCTATCAGAAAATCATGGACATCATGCTGCCGACGCTGGGTGAGGAGCGCCGCACGACCTATTCCTGCTTTCTGCCGATCTCGCCCATCTCGGGCCGCGTACTGTATGTGCCGATGAAAGATGTCAACGCAAAAGACGGTACAGTCACGTTCGCAGATGAAGACGGTACCGATACCACGCTGCCGGTCACCGGTGGCAATGTGAAGCTGCAATGGAAGCCGGATTTCGGCGCGAGGTGGGCAGCGCTTGGCGTTGACTTCGAAATGTACGGCAAGGATCACCAGACCAACACGCCTGTCTATGACGGTATCTGCAAGGTGCTGGGCGGGCAGCCGCCGGAGCACTATGTCTATGAACTTTTCCTCGACCAGAACGGTGAAAAGATTTCCAAGTCCAAGGGCAATGGCCTGACCATCGACGAATGGCTGACCTATGCGCCGACCGAGAGCCTGTCGATGTTCATGTTCCAGAAACCGCGCACGGCCAAGCGCATGTATTTCGACGTCATCCCACGCGCCGTCGATGAGTATTTCCAGTTCCTCAATGCATTTCAGCGCCAGGAGCTGAAGGACCGGCTATCCAACCCGGTCTGGCACATTCATGACGGCAATCCGCCCGAGGCCGACATGCCGGTGACGTTTGCGCTGCTGCTCAATCTGGCCGCTGTCGCCAACGCTGAAACGAAGGACGGCCTGTGGGCCTTCATCCAGCGCTATTCTCCGGACACCACGCCCGAAACACACCCGCATATTGATCAGCTCGCCGGATTCGCGCTGCGCTATTTCGAGGATTTTGTCCGCCCGGCCAAGCAGTATCGCGCGGCAACTGCCGACGAGGCGACTGCCCTGCGCGATCTGTCCGAAAAACTGGCGCAACTGCCGGCAGGCTCGACGCCGCAGGATATCCAGTCGGCAATCTATGATGTGGGCCGCCGCGAACCCTACACAAAGCAGAACAAGGATGGCACGACCGGGGTGTCGCTGGCCTGGTTCAATACGCTGTATGAGATCCTGCTCGGTGAACAGCAGGGGCCAAGGTTCGGATCATTTGTCGCTTTGTACGGTATCGATGAGACCCGTGCCCTGATTGACCGGGCGCTGGCGGGTGAACTGGTCAGGGACACTGCATGATGGAACGGAATTACGGATTTGAATTAGCCGAATTCGAAGCCCGCATGACGCGGGCGCAGTCGGAAATGACCGCGCGCCGCCTGGATGCAATCGTCATTACCGCCCCGCCCAACTGGCGGTATTTTGCCGGCTTTGCCACGCAGTTCTGGGAAAGCCCGACACGACCGTGGTTTCTGGTCCTGCCGCGCACCGGTGAGCCGATTGCCGTGATCCCGACCATCGGCGAGCCCGGCATGGCCCGGACCTGGGTCAGCGATATCCGCACCTGGCCTGCCCCGCAGCCCGATGATGACGGTGTGTCACTGATGGCGCAGGTTCTGGGCGAGTGTCCGCGCAAATTCGGCCGCATCGGCTGGGAGATGGGCCGCGAGAGCATCATTCGCATGCCGATTGCCGACTTTGACCGCATCCGCTCTGCCTGCACCGGTATTGAATTTGCCGACGCATCGCCGCTGATCTGGCGCTTGCGGATGATCAAGTCAGCAGCCGAAGTCTCGAAGATCGAACGCGCCTGCCGTATCGGCAGCGATGCCTACGCCACGCTGCCCGGGCAGTTATCGCCAGGCCTGAACGAGCATGATATTGCCCGCGTTTTTCGCCAGGAACTGACCCGGCAGGGCGCAGACGCCATTCCCTTCATGGCAGTGACGGCAGGTACCGGCGGTTATGACCAGATCATCGTTGGCCCCAATGATCGCGACCTTGCCTCGGGCGATGTGCTGTTCATCGATCTGGGCGCCACCTTTGACGGGTATTTTTGCGACTTCGACCGAAATTTTGCCTGCGGTGACATTGAAGACGAGACCAGGCGCACCCAAGACATCGTCTGGCGCGCAACCGAAGCCGGTATCGCTGCAGCACGCCCCGGCGCCACCCCGGCAGACCTTGCCGCGGCCATGGTGTCGGTCATGGCCGATGCCGGTGCCACCGGCGGCAATGTCGGACGCCTCGGCCACGGGCTTGGACTGCAACTGACCGAACCACCATCAAACATGGCCGGTGATAAAACCCTGCTCGAACCGGGCATGGTGATGACCATCGAACCCGGCATGGACTATGGTAATGGCAAGATGCTCGTGCACGAGGAAAACGTGGTCATCACCGAAGATGGCTGCCGCCTGCTGACCACCCGCGCACCGCGAGAAATGTGGCGTATCGGTTAGCGTCAGGACTCTGGGTCCAAGTTACGGCTGCAGGTCTGTGCCGCGTTCTGTCCACCACATGACGATCAGGGATACCGCGCCCAGTAGGGCGAAGCCTGCGACCAGCGGTAGGATCGTGTTGTCAAACAGATGACCCACGGCCCAGCCCAGCGGCAGTGAAATGAAGGTCGACACCGAACCGACAAAAGCCGCGCCGAGCCCGGCCATGTGCCCCAGCGGTTCCATGGCCAGTGCATTGAAATTGCCGAACAGAATGCCGATGGCAAAGAACGCGACCAGCAGCCACACCATGAACAACCATAGCGGTGGTACGCCGTCGTACAACCACACCGGGATCAGGAACAATCCGGACAGGAAGGTAATGCCAAACAGTGCGCGCCAGGTCAGGAAGCGCATGCCGAGCCGCATCACGGCATTCGAGTTGAAGATGCTGGCGGCGCCAATGGAAAGCGCGGCAATGCCGAAGTAAACCGCGAACAAATCGCCGGTATCATACACAGTCTGGAACACCTGCTGCGCTGAACTCAGATAGCCGAGGAAGGCACCGAAGATGATACCCGATGCAATCGTGTAGCCAACGGCGGCGCGATAGCCGAGGGCTTCAACGATGCCGCCAGCAACATTTCTGACAGAGAATTTGCGCCGTTGCGATACCGCCAGGGTCTCCGGCTGTCGCGCAGCGAACCAGACCAGCGCGATGACTGCCATCAGCAGCAAAAGGCCGAAAATCGCTCGCCAGTTGGCAAACAGCAGAGTGACCTGTCCGACACCGGGTGCGATCGCCGGCACCAGGATGAAAATCGCCATGACAATCGACATGATGCGCGCCATGGCGCGGCCCTCATATCCGTCGCGCACCAGCGCCAGGCTGACCACCCGTGGTGCCGCAGCGCCGAGGCCCTGCAGAATCCTGCCGGCCAGCATTGTCTCGAAGTTCGTCGCCATCATCGACATCACGCAGCCGGCGATAAATACCGCGTAACCCCCATAGATCACCGGCTTGCGGCCAAAACTGTCCGACATCGGGCCGGCTATGATCTGACCGACGGCAAAGCCGAAGAACATGGCGGAGATGATCAACTGGGTATCGTTGACATCACTGACCCCCAGATCAACGCCGATCTGGCCGAGTGCCGGCAACATGGCATCGATGGACAGGGCCAGAATCGAAACCATCATCGCCAGCAGGGTGACGAATTCGGAGATGCCCAGGGGCTTTGTAGGTACGGTCATGCCTGCCGGATAAGGTATTGTGCCGCACAACACAATTACTGTTGTTTGCATGACTGCCATGGTTTTCGGTCGCAAATTCACCGACGGCTCAAATGTCTGCTTGTTTTGGCATTATCTGATCAATATGTTCGCGCCCAGCATGACAACCATCTACAAGATAATTGACAGGGACGAGTGGGATGCGGCGCGCGCCTGCGGGCGCTATGCCGGTTCGCGTGATGACAGGCGCGACGGCTTCATTCATTTCTCAACTCAAGACCAGCTGCGCGACACCGCCGCCAAACATTTTTCAGGGCAAACCAACCTGACATTGCTTGCCATTGACGAT
>JBDNEZ010000518.1:0-3620 GCA_041690095.1 Anderseniella sp. | reverse complement strand
GGAGACACTTCGGATCAGGCTTGCAGGGTCAGACACACAGGACTTGAAATGGTCGCTCGCCCGCACTTCCCTTTCAGGATGCACGGGCGAGCATGGTACGCGCTGCTCGGGACGGCGACAGGAGCCACGCGACCAATTCCGAAACTGTTTCAGCGCTTGAAATTCCAATGCGCTGTCACAAGCGAGGGGGTTCAGGAATTGCTGCAAATTGCATGAAGCGATTAAACGTTCGCAATGTTGTTGGCAGACCCCTCTGCTGAAAAACACAATGCTGGTCATTCACGACGACAGCTAGGCCAAACCGAGGCAATTCTGAGGCCAGTTCACCGCAAGACGCAACATCAGGCTGGACAACTGACGCGTAACGCCTGAATATCTGGCAAAAGGCCGGATTTTCCACCAGCAACTGGTGATGGCGGGTATTTCAATTCTTGCGAAACATTCCCCCCACCGGCGAGAAAATCGGTCGCAAGGCCAATGGGAGCCAGTGCATGCCATATCGCATCGTTATTGCAGACGATCATCCGCTGTTTCGGGATGCTTTACGGCTTGCCGTGCAGGATGCGCTGGCAGATGTGGTCATTGATGATGCAGGCTCCCTGAAAGAAACGCTGGACATACTGACGGCAACTGATGATGTGGACCTGGTGTTGCTGGACCTGAAAATGCCCGGCGTTCAGGGTTTTTCCGGACTTATGCTGATGCGAGCGCAGTTTCCGCTTGTGCCGGTGGTTGTGGTATCCGGCAGCGAGGAATCAAGCGTCATCAGCCGCGCAGTATCACTGGGGGCATTGGGCTTCATTCCCAAATCTGCACCGGTTGCAGATATGCAGGCGGCAATTTCCGCCGTGCTGAAGGGGGACGTCTGGTTGCCCGAAAATGTAGATCTCGGCACCCAGGCCAATGCCGCAATGGATGACCTGGCGCATCGGCTATCCTCATTGACGCCGCAGCAAACCCGGGTGCTGATGATGCTGCGAGAAGGATTGCTCAACAAACAAATTGCCTACGAACTGTCGGTCTCGGAAGCCACTGTCAAAGCGCATGTTTCGGCGATCCTGCAGAAGCTCAATGTCGACAGTCGCACCCAGGCTGTCATTGCGGCATCACGTATTGATGGCGATCATGCCGGTACCGGATTTTCCACGTAATCGTTTCCAAAGTGTTATACCAAAGAAACTGACTATTGACTCATTTGATGGCCCAAATCCGGTCACTCGGCTGCTTCGAATTTTGTCTGCGCCATCATAAGTACAGTGCGCAACACTGCGGGGCGAACGGGTTTGCGCAGATAGGCCACGCCCGCCGCTTCCGAGGCTGCCTGAACTGCGGCCGACCGCTCCGCCGTGATCAGGGCTGCAGAAAACGTAGCGCCAGTGCCTGCGCGCAATTCACTGATCAGTTCAAGCCCGTTCTCCGAGCCCAGATGATAGTCCATCAAGACCGCATCGTAGGGCCAAATGGCCTGCCTTGCAGCAAGCTTGCGGACCGCATTGGCAGATGTCGCCGTTACTACGTGACATCCCCAGCCTTCGAGGAGCGCACACATGCCGTCGATAATGGCCGTCTCGTTGTCAACCACCAGAACCGACAATCCGGCCAGACTGGCAGCAGCACGCACCGGGACAGGCGCTTTGCCTGGAGCCACTTCGAGCCTGCCTGTAGCCAATGGCAGATCGAGCGTGAACAGGCAACCCGATCCAGAGTCGGATTTCAGTGTCAGGCGATGTTCAAGCACCCGTGCCATACGTTCAACAATGGATAACCCCAGACCCAGTCCCTGGATGTTGGAGTCTTCCGCTTCCAACCGCTCGAATTCACGATAAACAATTTGCTGCTTGTCATGAGGAATGCCTGGCCCGGTGTCATGAACCTCCACACAAAGCTGGCCATTGCGGACGCGGGCGCCCATCAGCACCTTGCCCGATACCGTATACTTTATGGCGTTGCCAAGCAGGTTCTGCAGAATGCGTCTGATCAGGCGCCTGTCAGAGTAAACCAGCTTGCTGCATGGCATAATGATCAGATCCAGCTGTTTTTCTGCCGCTGCAACCGAAAACTCCGTGCGCAGCTGATTCAGAATGTCGTTGATTGCAAATCGTGACAGGTCAGGCTTGATTGCGCCGGCGTCCAGGCGGGACATGTCCAGAAGGGCCGACAGAATTTCTTCCACCGCTTCCAGCGACAGATCGACATTGCGCACCAGTTGACCGTCCGGCTGGGCGGCCGTGCGCTCCAGCAAGGATGATGTAAACAGTCTGGCGGCATTCAGCGGCTGCAGGATATCGTGCG
Organism: Anderseniella sp.; assembly: GCA_041690095.1. GTDB lineage: Bacteria > Pseudomonadota > Alphaproteobacteria > Rhizobiales > Aestuariivirgaceae > Anderseniella. The sequence goes on along the minus strand of JBDNEZ010000518.1, from coordinate 1,328 downwards.
AGGCAGCTGCGATAAACCGCGTCTTGCCGGCATTGATTTCAACAGCATCAGCGCGGGCCTTCTCCAGCTGTGTGTTCAGTTTGGTCAGTTCCGCAGTTCGTTCCTCAACCCGTTGCTCAAGCGCCTCCGATGCATGCACACGTTCGGTAATGTCTGCAAAGGTGATTACCCGGCCATCGTCCGGCATGGTGTTGCCGCGAACCTCCAGTACAATGTTGCCTTGTCTGGAGCGCAGATGGAACGCTTCGGTCTGATTGGCCAGCAAACGCAAAAGCTGCATGCTCGCCTCGTGTTGGGCTGCATCGTCGAGCAAAAATTCCGCGTCCAGCCGGCGGACAATATCGCCGAGCGGCACTCCAACACGGCCAAATTCCTGCGGCAGGTTGAGCAAATTGCGGAACTGGGTGTTCCAGCACACAAGAGCGAGATCGTGGTCGAACACCACAATACCCTGTTCCACGTGATCGATCGCCGACTGCAGCAGGTCACGGTTGTAAACGATGGCATCGGACGCATCGTCGAGAAGCCGCATGGCCCCGGCGGTATGGCCGGCACCGCGCTGCAGCAACAGCGCCATGACAACCCGCGCCGATGCGGTACCGATGGCACTGGCCAGCAAACGTTCGGCAAACTTCAGTGTGTCCTGATCGGCCATGCTGCGCGGTTTCAGCTTGCCGGCCCGGACAATGTCCAGTTCATCGAATGATCGCCTGGTTCTTTCCTTGCCAAGATATCTCTCGACTGTTGCCTGCAATTGCTTGATGGAAACTTCAGGCTGGTTCTGGATCGGCAGGGTCACCGCCTGCCCGCTGGGAACAAATGCCTGTGCCTGCATGCGCTCGACCGGATCAACACCGGTAACCAGCGAGACCAGAAAGTAGGATCCGATATTGGCGGCCATCGACCACAGGACGCCATGGGTCAGAGCGTCAATATCTGTGCCGAACAAATGCTGCGGTCGCAGCATTTCAATACCAAACGGACCATGGCTTATCAAACCGGCCGGCAGCCACCCGGCATCGGCAAACAATGGCACCAGCAAGGTGTACAACCAGACAACAAAACCGGCAACCAGGCCGAACATCGCTCCGCGCGCATTGCCCCTTGCCCAGATCAGCCCCAGAAAAAACGCCGGGGCAAACTGGGCTACCGCAGCGAATGACACCAGCCCGGTCTGGGCCAGAGCCGCATTGTTTCCGATCATCAGATAATACGAATAGGCGAGCACAATGACCACACCGATCGCAACACGCCTGATCTGCAGAATGCGCGAGGTCATGTCGCCCTGCCACATCTGGCCACTGGCACGGCGCAGCATCAAGGGCATC
>JBDNEZ010000517.1:0-5250 GCA_041690095.1 Anderseniella sp. | reverse complement strand
TGCTACCTGCACATGCAGCGGACATCAGTGTTCAAAAACTGCGACTGAAGTCGCTTAGTGAAAATATCAACCGGATAGAAGCCACCATCGGGGAAAAGGCCGATGATGATACTGCCCTGATAAAATTGCGGATTGATCTTGATACATTCGGGAAGTCGCTGATTGATTTTGGTGTTTCACTGCGCCCGCGCATCAATGAAATCAATCAGCGACTTGATGCACTTGGCTCACCTCCAAAAGAGGGTGAACCGGCGGAACCGGTGAACAACACTAGCGAGCGGAAGGCACTCCAAGAGGAAAAAGTCCAGAACAATGCATTGCTGGGTGATGCTTCGGATCTGTCTATAAGGTCCAGCAAAACGATAGACCGCATAGGTGCATTGAGGAGGGAGCTGTTTTCCAACACCCTCTTCCAGCAAACCAGGATCGAAGGTGCCATCAGCGCAGAGACCCTGATGGGCTTCAAGCGCGAGTTTACCAAAGCAGCGCAGCAAATTTCATCGCGCCTGCAGTTCATGTTCTCGTTCCGGACCAAAGAACTGCGGTACGCTATTGCACTGTCTATCCTGATCGGCCTTGGAACCTTGTTTGGCGTCCGGCGTATGTTCGGCGCCATTGGCCGCGCAGCAGACTTTGGAGCTGATGAAAGTTATATAAACCGGTTATCTCTGGCTTTCTGGTCCACGATTATACCATCGCTTGCGGTGGCTGCGGCACTGGCAGTTGCCTATGCGCTGTTCAGCTATTTCGGTGTATTCACACCACAAACCGAAAACCTGACCGAAGCCACACTCATATCCATATCAGCGGTGTATTTCATCCAGCGTCTGGCTTCAGCACTGCTGGCTCCGAATATCGCATCGCGGCGCTTGATCATGGTATCCGACAAGGCGGCGCGCATCCTGTTCTGGTTTGTGGTCTCTCTCGCCATCATCCATGTGCTGGACTATTTTATCGGTCGGCTGAATGATATCTTTTCCTCGCCACTCAATCTGACGGTAGCAAAGAGCCTGATTTCGTCGCTGCTCATATCTGCCGTTCTGGTGATGATTGCGCTGGTCAGACCGATCAATGATCCGGTTGCCGGGCGCGCGCATGGCTGGTCTTCCTGGATCAGGGGGCCGATCCTGCTGATTGCCCTGTTCATTATCGCATGCGCCGTAACCGGCTATATCGGCCTGGCTCGTTTTGCCGCCGCACAGGTCGTGGTCACGGCTGCCATTTTGGCCACCATGTTCATTGGTGTGCAATCCGGTCAGATACTTGCCGCCGAAGGCGTTTTCCCTCACTCCAGTATCGGCAACCGCATCAAGGCGATGTTCTCATTGTCAGATACGGCGCTTGATCAACTGGGTCTACTGCTCAGCCTAGCGGTGTACGCGACCGTGTTTATCATCGGTGTGCCACTGCTGGCGTTGCAATGGGGCTTCAACCAGCTCGACATCCAGGCCTGGCTGTACCGGGCCCTGACAGATATCCGCATTGGCAATATCTCGATCTCGCTGCTGGGCATTCTGTTTGGCTTCGCAATATTCGTGGTTGGTTTCCTGTTCACCCGCCGTTTCCAGCGCTGGCTGGATGGCTCGGTGATGGCACGCAGCCGCGTGGACGTTGGCGTGCGCAACTCCATCCGCACCATTGTCGGTTATGTGGGTGTGGCGCTCGCAGCAATCATAGGTCTGTCGGCAGCGGGCTTTGATCTGTCCAGCCTTGCACTGGTTGCCGGTGCATTGTCTCTGGGTATTGGTTTTGGCTTGCAGAACATTGTGTCAAATTTCGTCTCCGGCCTGATCCTGCTGGCAGAGCGGCCGTTCAAGGTGGGTGACTGGATCGTTGCCGGTAATACGGCGGGCTTTGTGAAGAAGATTTCGGTGCGTGCTACGGAGATAGAGACGTTCCAGAACCAGACGGTGATCCTGCCCAATTCCGACCTGATTAATCAAGCAGTGGGCAACTGGACACACCGCAACCACAGGGGCCGTATTGAGATACCAATCGGGGCGGCGTATGGCAATAAACCGCGCAAGGTTCACGACCTACTCATGGAAATTGCAAATGCCCATCCCAAGGTTATGAAGGCCCCGCCACCATCGGTGATCTTCAAGGGTTTTGGTGACTCATCGCTGGACTTTGAACTACGTGTGCACGTGCCGGAAGTGATTGATGGGCTGCAAATTGCCACCGAACTGCGTTTTCATATTGTGGAAGCATTCGAGCGTGAGAACATTGCCATCCCGTTCCCGCAACGCGATGTGAACCTGAAACTGTCCGATGTAGAGGCGCTGGCAGAGGCAATAGAAAAGGTAAATCGCAGGAGAAACAAAAGATCAACGGCAAATTCATCATGAAAACCGTTCATTGTCCGTTCACATTGAATTTGCGATAAGCAACACATCAAAAGTGTACCACCGTGGTGCAAGCCCCAGTCAGGGCAGCCCACAATCCGGGGAAACCGACATGAAGACTTTTATTATCGCAACCGCCGCATTGATGCTGACAACCGGCATTGCCAGCGCTGCCACCATCACCAATAAGGACGGCACCGCAGTGATGATCGTGGTGACAGAGGGTGGTCAGCAGACGGAAGTCGGCGTAGGCCCCGGCAAGAGCGTAAACGTATGTGGCGCCGGCTGCTTTGTGACCATGCCTAACGGCGATCGTGAAACCCTTTCCGGTGGCGAAACCGTTGAAATTTCCGGCGGCAAGGCAAGCATCAAGTAGTCTGCTCGCCTCCAGTATCCATCAATGATTGAATCAGTTGACCCATACAAGCGTAGCGAATTCGACAGTTTCGAAGCTGGGCCATGTCGGTGGATCACTTCAGCCTTGTAAAATCCGTTGATGGTTTCAGCCAGAGCATTGTCGCAGGAATCTCCAACACTCCCGACGGAACTGACACTGTAACCGAGTGACCGACTCGTGGCGGTCCGTTACTGTTGTGAGATGCAGAAGATTTCCTATGCCCGCCATCATTTTCCACCCGAGATCATCCAGTATGCGGTCTGGCTGTACTTCCGCTTCCCTTTGAGCTTTCGCGACATCGAGGATCTGCTCGCTGAGCGTGGTATTGATGTGACCTATGAAACTGTTCAACGCTGGTGTCTGAGGTTTGGACGAGCCTATGCCGCAAGGCTGAGACGTTACCAGCCTCGGACTCATACGCGCTGGCATCTGGATGAGGTATTTGTCTCGATCAATGGTCGGCGAATGTACTTGTGGCGAGCCGTTGATGCCGAAGGCGTCGTACTGGACGTCCTGGTTCAATCCAGACGAAACAAGAAAGTTGCATTGAAATTGATGAAAAAACCGCTGAAGATGCAGGGTTTCTCTCCGAATGCCATCGTAGCGGACAAGTTGCCCTCTTACGGCGCGGCGCTCGCTGATCACAGCATGGAGGCCAGACATCTCACGGGTGGCCGCAGCAACAACAGGGTGGAGAACTCGCATCTTACGGTCCGGCAACGGGAGCGAAGGATGAAGCGTTTCAAGTCAGTAAAATCAGCTCAACGTTTCTTGTCCACTCATTCAACCGTCTACAACATCTTTAATGTACAGCGTCATTTCATCAGCCGTCGATTACTTCGCCAGTTCCGGAGCGAGGCGGTGAGGACATGGAACCTAGAGACAACCGCGGCATGATAACCGCTCACCGTCAACATCAGTGTGCCTGACGTTCGCTAAGTTGATAGTGCCCGTTGAGAACCGCCGATTGACTGCACGATGATCATTGCCTAATTTCTTTCCATGCAATCCAAAGTGTTCCTTACTCTTGCCGACGATATTGGTTGTCTTGGATTGGAGATCCGCACGCCGAACCTCGACACGATGGCACAAAATGGAACGCCGCTTTGCGATATGCGCAGCCGGTACCAGAAACTGGAGAACCAGTTGATCGCACGCCACGATGCCTGGTGCAATGAGGCCGGTATTTGCGATTGGACCGAGTTGGAGCAAGCTTTTCTGATCTACTACAACATGACGAGACAGCATTGATTCTGGTTGCAGGGATAAGCACGCATGTGGCGCGGGCCTGGAGGGAACATGGTTGGTGAGACAGGCCCGAACCTGATGCGGCGAACGGAAGTTGCCCCTGCAATCGTGTGTATGCTCGTTGGTGCGGCCGTTCTCACGCTCAATGATGGGCTTATCAAACTTCTGGCTGGTACATATCCCACGGGCGAACTGCTTTTCATACGTGGTATCTTTGTCTGGCCCTGGATCTTGTTGTTCGTAATGCGGCGCGGCGGCCTCGCAATCTTGCGAATTCACAACATCAAGGGTCAGGCACTAAGGGGTTGCTGCGTCATCGCAGGCGCGTTCTTGTTTATCACCGGACTCAGGCACCTCGCGCTGGCGGACGCCATCGCAATCGCGTTCACCGGGCCACTTTTCATCACCGCTATGGCACCACTGGTGCTGGGAGAAAATGTCGGGTGGAGGCGATGGCTGGCTGTTCTGATTGGCTTCGCAGGTGTCCTGTTCATGCTCCGGCCGGGCAGCGATGCGTTGCAATGGGCAATCGTGTTCCCGCTCGGCGCCGCAATCTGCGGCGGGCTGCGCGACCTGGTCACGCGCCGGATTGCGGGCACCGAGACGACAGTCGCGGTGCTTGCCGTGACGACTACGGCCGTGCTGCTCGCAGGACTTACAACGGCACCGTTCGTCGACTGGGTGCAACCTCGATCAGCGGATATCGCCACATTTGCAACAAGCGGCGCCCTGATTGCTGTCGCGCATAGCCTGATGATCGAAGCGTTTCGACGCGGAGAGGCGACACTGGTTGCACCGTTCAAGTACTCCTCACTCCTATGGGCGACACTGATCGGGTATCTCATGTTTGGCGAACTGCCCGATACCTGGACGCTCGTCGGAGCGGTCGTCATCGTCCTCGCCGGGCTCTACGTGCTCCACCGGGAGACACGACTCAAGCGGCGACAGCAGCCGGTGACCGCGACAGGACCATCGTCAAGATCCTGGTCGCCCTAGGCATGGGGACAACCCCGCCAAGCAGTTGGTCCAGTAACTTGTTTGATATCGTCATTGTTATCATGCTCCTTCGTTTGTGAAGAATGAGCCAAATCAGTCATACACAGAAGGTCGTACACTCTCAGCCATGCAGCCGTTTGCCCTTTACGCCCCAGCCGCGCAACGGTGCCATGTTGGTTCTGATCCAGGTTTCATCAATGAATACCAGCCGGCGCGGATCGAAGCGAGCCTGCCAGGCCTTCCAGCGCGCACGCCTGCGGGCGA
>JBDNEZ010000516.1:0-9628 GCA_041690095.1 Anderseniella sp. | reverse complement strand
GGTGTTACAGTGTCAGTCAGTCCGGGCAGGGCATTGGGCTCCTGCGGACTGCCGACAACCGCGCAGTTCCACCTGGTCTTGAGTTCGAGCACCCCGCCGACATGGTCATGATGGTGATGCGTGATCAGTATATGTGTGAGGTGCCAGCCGGTATCAGCCAATGCCCGTTCGACGGCTGCAGCCTCCGGTGCATCAATCGAGGCGGTTTGGCCGGTTTCGGGACAATGCATCAGAACGCCGTAATTGTCGCTGAGAGCCGGAAACAGATGGTATTGAAGCTGGGACATGTTGATCCTGTTGTAACGGGGTGAATTTGCGATAGATTGAGAAGATTATGGATGTTGTCGATCTCAGGGAATTTTACGCCAGCCGGCTTGGTCATGCAACGCGCCGCATTGTATTGTCGCGGCTTCGCGCCAGATTGCGCGGGTTGAAGGGTGCCCGCGTGCTGGGACTCGGCTATTGCACACCTTACCTGGACAGTCTGGCCAGCGAGGGGTGCAACGTGATCGCAATGATGCCGGCACGTCAGGGCGTTGTACACTGGCCGGCCAGGGGCAACTGCTCCAGTGCCCTGGTGGATGAAGCCAGTTTGCCTGTTGCAGACGGTAGTATGGACTTCGTGCTGGTTGTGCATGGACTGGAGCTGACCGATCAATTGCCTGACATGCTGCGCGAACTGTGGCGTGTGCTGGCACCACAGGGGCGTGCCGTGTTCATTGTTCCGAACCGGCGCGGTCTGTGGGCGCGGTTTGACAACAATCCGTTCGGACACGGCAGACCGTTCTCACGCGGTCAGTTGACAACGCTTCTGCGCAATGCACTGTTTTCGCCGGCTGAGTGGACTTCCATGCTGTTCATGCCGCCCAGCGATCGCCGCTTCATGGTGCGCAGTGCCACGTTGTGCGAGCGGGTGGGTTCGTGGATCGGACCGGGATTTTCCGGACTGATCATGGTTGAGGCAATCAAGCAGGTTTACTCGGTTTCAGGCAGCAAGCAAAAGCGCCAGCTGGTACCGTCAATGCGGCCCAACATCATTGCGCAACCGGCCCGCACCGGGTTGAGTGCGCGTTCACACCGATAACCTTGATATTTCGGCATGCCGGTTTGTCTTTGATTTTTTGCCGAGGTCTCTCTAGAACCTTGCTTCATTACGAGGATGGACCTCAATAGTCAGTTCCTTTGGTATAAACCGAATGAACCTCACACAGGCAGTTTTCCCTGATGGACAACCCGGCTATTCAAAGGTCTGATCTTAGCGGGATCAGGCAGGAGATCGACAGTATCGACGAGCAGATCGTGGAGTTGCTGTGCGCCCGGTTTGCGGCCAGTGAGAAAGTGCGGCTTGCCAAGACATCCAGCCTGCTGGCAGGCGGAATGCCGTACCGGCCCGGCCGTGAAGCCGTCATTCTGCGCCGTCTGGTCGAGATCGCCGACGGTCGCGTCCCCGTGGCCGTCATTGAACGGGTATGGCGCACGGTGATTTCCGCATCCATTCTGGCTCAGGCCGATGTGCGCATTGTAACCGTTGCCGAGGTCATGAGCGATGCGCGATACAGACAGGCTATTGACTTGTTTTCTTCCCTGGTTCCGATCGAAAAGGCCGGCTCACTGAAAGCAGCGCTTGGCGCACTTTCCGACCATGAACAGGTGCTCGTTGTGGTGCCGATGAAGCTTGATTGGCGAGGCATACTGGGCCAGATGAACGACAAGCCCCGCGCGCGCGTGGTAGCGGTTCTGGCTGCCGGTTCGGACAAGCCGGCAAGGTCGCTTGCAGTGCTTGGTCATGCGCTGAGCGAACCGACGGGCGAAGACGAAACGCTGTTAGTGACGACCGGCAAACTGCCGCGTGACTTTGTCCCCAAGCCGATATGGCATCTGAAACTGGCTGATGACGTCTATCTTACGTCTCTACCGGGGTACCTGGAGTTGTCGGAGCAACCGCTGGTTGGCCTGAGGGGCAATAGCGGCCTGGGTCTCAAGATAGCCGGCAGATACCCCAGTGCAATGGAGCTTAGTACGCAATGACTGATACAGTAAAACTGCCGCGGCCCCGCGACGGCGTTCTCGATATCGCGGCCTATGTGCCCGGTAAATCCGCTGGGTCCGGCAAGGGCAGGGTGCACAAGCTGTCGTCGAACGAGTCGCCGCTGGGCCCCAGTCCGGCGGCATTGCAGGCCTATGCCGCGTGCGCACAGGATCTGGCCCTGTATCCCGATGGCGGGTCGGGTGCCCTGCGTGAAGCACTGGCAGAGTGTTACGGTATCAATCCGGCCAACATCGTGTGCGGCGCCGGGTCTGACGAATTGCTGCAGTTGCTGGCGAGCGGCTACTTGCAGACGGGCGATGAGGCTATCTACACCGAGCATGGTTTTCTGGTTTATCCGATTGTCATTCGCGCCAACGGGGCGACACCGGTCGTGGTGCCCGAGCGCAACCTTACGGCTGATGTTGACGCCATTCTTGCGGCGGTCACGCCCCGGACGCGGATGGTTTTTCTGGCCAATCCCAACAATCCAACCGGCACCTATGTCAGCTTTGACGAGGTCAAGCGGCTTCAGGCAGGCCTGCCACCGGAGTGTCTGCTGGTACTGGATGCGGCCTATGCGGAATATGTCCGGCGCAATGACTACGAAGCCGGACTGGAACTGGTGTCCACGTTCAGGAATGTGGTGATGACCCGCACGTTTTCAAAGGCTTACGGGCTGGCGGGCCTGCGTCTGGGATGGGCTTATTGTCCGGCCAATGTCGCAGACGTGCTGAACCGGATTCGCGGGCCGTTCAATGTGGCGATGCCCGCAATTGCCGCAGGGGCCGCGGCGGTTCGCGACCAGGGACATCTGGCAAAAGCTGTTGAGCACAATGATGTCTGGCTGCCGAAAGTAACTATGGCTGTCGAAGAGTTGGGATTGAAAGTAACGCCGAGCGTCGGCAATTTCATCCTGGTGCATTTCCCGTCGGACGGTACCAGAACGGCTGCGCAGGCCGACGAGTTTCTGGGGTCAAACAATGTGATTGTGCGGCGCATGGATAGCTACGGACTGCCCGGCGCGTTGCGAGTCTCGATCGGAGACGCGGACGGATGCACCGCCTTGCTCACGGCACTTCAATCGTTCATGGCGAATTGAGCTGTCATGGCATTTAATGCTTTTGAAAAGGTTGCCCTGATTGGACTGGGCCTGATCGGCTCATCCCTGTCACATGTGATGCGGCGCGAGCAGCTGGCAAAAACCATCTCCGGTCATGCACGCACGGCGCAAACCCGCAACCGGGCCATGGAACTGCGACTGGTTGATACGATGCATGAACATGCAGCAGATGCAGTGCGCGATGCGGACCTGGTGATACTTTGTGTGCCGGTCGGCGCGTGTGGTGCGGTTGCGGAGGCGATCAGGTCGTCGCTGAAGCCGGGTGCAATCGTCACCGATGTCGGATCGGTCAAATCAGCGGTTATCCGGGAAGTGGCGCGCCATATTCCGGACAATGTGCATTTCATACCCGGGCATCCGATTGCCGGTACCGAGTATTCAGGCCCGGATTCCGGCTTTGCCTCGCTGTTTGAGAATCGCTGGTGCATTCTGACGCCATTGCCCGGTGTGGATGATGGCGCTGTGGCCCGACTGACTGCATTCTGGCGGGCCTGTGGCAGTAATGTCGACATGATGGAAGCCAATCATCACGACCGTGTATTGAGCATCACGTCGCATCTGCCGCAGCTGATTGCGTTCAACATCGTCACAACGGCGGCCGATCTTGAGGAAGTGACCCAGCAGGAGGTCATCAAGTATTCGGCAGGTGGGTTCAGGGATTTCACGCGCCTTGCGGCATCGGACCCGACCATGTGGCGAGACGTCTGTCTCAACAACAAACAGGCTATACTGGAATTGCTGGGACGGTTTTCAGAAGACCTGTCGGCGTTGCAAAGAGCCATTCGCTGGGGTGACGGGGATACTTTGTTCGACACGTTTACTCGTGCGCGCGGCATTCGCCAACGGATTATCGAGGCGGGTCAGGATACCGAAAAACCGGACTTCGGGCGCGGTGAGCGCCATCTCGACCCGGCAGGTCTGGATGGTGATGAAAAGAAAAGTTTCTGAGTTACTGTTCTGATTTGGTTATGGCAAACGGGCCCCAGTACCAGGTCTGGTCTTTTATCTGGATGGGCAGCTTGTTGTCGTTCGACCTGAGCAGCGGTCTGATAACGGCTTGTGCGGCGTTCATTTCGGTATCACTGAGCCCTGTCAGCTGTTGGACAATCAGGAGTGCGTCGAGATAATCTGACGGTTCCGACACAGCGTCAAAGCTACCCTGTTCGGGTAGCTGCGTGTTCATAGTGCCGGTGATGATGAAACTGTCAAGCCGGGCGGTGGCGGTCGAAAGCCCGGACAGGATGATGGCCACGTCGAGCCGGTCCGTGGTTGCCGAGGGCCGTATGTGGGTTTCGGTTTTGGTGACAGTGAGTTGTTTGTCCCGGGCAAACCGGATTGCCTGGTTTTCTGCCAGCAGCGATGCAATTGCCAGTTTGCCACTGCTGGCGCGATAGCTGAAGCGGATCGGATCGCCGGACAGTTTTGTAGTGTCGATGCTGATGGGGCCGAACAGGGCGCCAATGACATGGTTCGGGTTCCAGGCCTGGCCGATGAGGCGGATTTTGTCTGCCGTTATACGTTTACCCGCCAGTGTTGCAACAGCTCTGGTGCAGTCGAAATGAATACGGAATGGATATCCGCCCCAGCTGCGGTCAGCGCATTGCAGACTGATGTGACCTGCCTCCAGCGTGGCGAGTTTCTGTTTGGCAGTGCCCATGGCGATATACCAGTAGAGGGTCCATGCCAGTGCGATGCACACGAAGACGATGAGCGGGGCCATCATTTTCAGGGGCGAGGTGCGCTTGATCTTGAGAGGGGTGTTCATGGTGTCTGAAGTGCACGATAAAAGTCGGTTGACCGGATGATTCTCCGATAAGATATCACGGTGTATGTTGAAGCGGGAAGACTGCGTCTGCTATGCAACTGTCTTGGTCAGGGTTTGGTGTACAGATGAGTCTGGATTTTTGGGTGTTTGGATACGGATCGCTGATGTGGCGGCCGGGATTTGCGTTTGAAGAACGCAGTGGTGCCATCATGCACGGGGTTCATCGCAGGTTGTGTATCTATTCACATGTTCACCGCGGGACGCCTGACAAACCCGGAATGGTTCTTGGGCTTGATCGCGGGGGGTCGTGTCGAGGTATCGGGTATCGCGTTGCCGGCAGCAGGCGGGATGAGACGATTGCCTATTTGCGCGAACGCGAACAGGTGACGATGATCTACAAGGAACGCTGGCGCGAGATGCTTGTTGAGCATGACGGCAGCCCACAGCGGGTCAGTGCGCTGGTGTATCTGGTTGATCAGGATCACGTACAGTATGCCGGAAAAAAATCAGCACAGGACCTGTTGCCGTTCGTCCTGCAGGGTCACGGTAAAGGGGGTCCCTGTATTGATTACATATCGTCGACACTGGATCACATCGAGGAACTGGGCTTCAAGGACAGCCATCTGTCGGAAGTGTTGACACTCGCCCGCAAGCATCGTTCATAGCATATTCCACAAAAGTGTTTGGCGTTGGCGCGCAACGTAGCTGGCGGGAAAAAGCGCCCGGCCCTTCGGGTGGGTCATAGCGGCCCATCGGGTGCGTTGCATTGCTTGCCCGATGCAGAAGCATCGCGCTGCGCACCGCGTCCGCCCGAGTGAACCGCTATGATCCCATGAAACGGGTCGCTGTTACTGAGATCTGGTATCAGGCGGCAATGTCGGCAAACAGTGGCAGTGTAGCCTGAACAAAATGCGCGCTGTCGTTTGCGGGCAGGCGATGGCCGGCGGCAGGAGCGCTGCCGGTATCCAGCTCAAGGGCTGTAGCCAGGTCATCGTAAACACGTAACGTTTCGCTATCATCGCCGGCCAGCAGATGCACGTGGATTTCACAGGCATTATCGGCCATGTCGACCGGCAACGGAAAATCCCACAAAGGTGAAAACCGTCCCATGCGAACCGGTACGCGCGCGCCGCTTTCAAGACGCCGCACCATTACATAAATGGCACCGGGCAAGGGCGGGCAGGTTTCGGCGCTGTAGACGGAATGAATATACCGCTTGCCGGATGACCCGGTCCAGAAGCAGAATCTGTCACTGAATTCGTTTTCCAGCTCGGCACTTGCGCTAAAACCCATGGTCTTTCTCCTGCTCTTTTAATGAGAACAAAAGTAGAACAAAAATCCTGACAGGTCAAGGTGAAAACGTCAGGTCAGGCGCATTTCGAGTATCCGCAGGACATGCATGTGGCGCAGCCTTCCTGAAACACCATGGAAAACCCGCTGCATTTGGGGCATTGCGAACCCAGTGACCTCGCATCATCGCCCACTGCAAGGCGGTGCGCGTCAACGGCGGCGGGATCTGTTCCGGACAGGTTCTTTACATCCTTAAGAAAGCCGGTGGCCAGCATGTGTTTTTCTATGACACCACCAATGGCAGCCAACAGGGATGGCACATATCGTCCGTCCATCCACTGCCCGCCACGCGGGTCAAACACGGCCTTCAATTCCTCGACGACAAAGGACACATCGCCACCACGCCGGAATACCGCAGAAATCATCCGGGTCAGTGCCACGGTCCAGGCATAGTGTTCCATGTTTTTCGAGTTGATGAAAATTTCAAAAGGACGCCTGCGGTCATTCTCGACGATGTCATTGATGGTGATGTATATGGCGTGGTCGCTGTCACCCCATTTCAGCTTGTAGGTGAAGCCGGGCAGAACGGCATCGCGATCCAGCGGCCGGCGCATATAGAAGATGCTGCCTGCCGGGTTCTGCCCAACCGGCGCCGGCGGTGCCTCAAGCGGCAATGCGGTCTGGGCTTCGGCACCATCACCGAGTGGCGTTTCCGACAGGACCGAGCCGGTTATGTCATTGGGCCGGTAGGTCGTGCAGCCTTTCAGTCCCAGATCCCAGGCTTCCAGATAGACATTGCTGAAATCCTCGAAAGAGATGGTCTGCGGACAGTTTACGGTCTTGGAAATAGAGCTGTCGACATGGGCCTGCAGAGCTGCCTGCATCACCAGGTGATCGTGCGGTGACAGATCAGCCGTGGTCACGAAGGCATCCGGCAACTCAGTGGCATCGCCGCGCAGTGCCCGGAACACCCGCAGCGCATAGTCTTCAACCTGTTCGACACGATGGCTTCCGTCAGGCTGCAGCACCTTGCGATTGTAGTTCAGCGAAAAAACCGGCTCGACACCAGATGACACATTGCCGGCAAACAGCGAAATGGTGCCGGTCGGCGCAATCGAGGTGAGAAGTGCATTGCGCACACCATTCTTCCTGATTGCTGCACGCACCTCGTCATCCAGATCCTGCACATGGCCGCTACTCAGATACGCCTCGGCATCGAACAGCGGGAACGGCCCTTTCTCTGCGGCAAGCTTTGAACTCGCCATGTAGGCTGCCCGCTCAATTGTGTGCATCCAGTTTCTTGCGGCATCGGCAGCGGCATCGGACCCGTAGCGCAGGCCGCACATGGCAAGCGCATTGGCAAGCCCGGTGACCCCAAGACCGATGCGTCGTTTGGCGCGCGCTTCGGCAGCCTGTGCCTGCAGCGGATAGTTTGAGACGTCGACGACGTTGTCCAGCATCCGCACGGCTATGCCGGTTATGCGCTCGAGCTCTTTCAGGTCCAGGTGTGCTGTATCGGCAAACGGTGCCTGTATCAGGTTGGCAAGGTTAATCGAGCCAAGCAGGCAGGCGCCGTAGGGCGGCAGCGGTTGCTCGCCGCACGGATTGGTGGCGTGAATGGTTTCGCAGTAAGACAGATTATTGCGCGCATTGATGCGGTCAATAAAAATCACGCCGGGTTCGGCATAGGCATAGGTCGCCTGCATGATCCGGTTCCACAGATCGCGCGCCCGCACGGTCTTGTAGACGGTGCCGCCGAATTCCAGCGGCCAGTCGTCGCCGGCCTTCACCGCCGCCATGAACGGATCGGTTACCAGCACCGATAAATTGAACATGCGAAGCCGGCTGGCCTGCTGTTTTGCGGTGATGAAATCCTCAATATCGGGATGGTCACACCGCATGGTCGCCATCATCGCGCCACGCCGTGACCCGGCCGACATGATGGTGCGGCACATGGCATCCCATACATCCATGAAACTCAACGGGCCCGACGCATCTGCGCCAACACCCCTGACCGCTGCTCCCCTGGGGCGAAGCGTGGAGAAGTCATGGCCGATACCGCCACCTTGCTGCATGGTCAGTGCAGCCTCGCGCAATCCATCGAAAATCGCGCCCATGTCGTCTGCTATGGCTCCCATGACAAAGCAGTTGAACAGCGTAACCTTGCGGTCGGTGCCGGCGCCGGCAATGATCCGGCCAGCCGGCAGAAACTTGTAGCCGGACATGGCGTCGATAAAGGTTTTTTCCCAGGATGTTCTGGTGTTTGCCTTTTCAGGCGCTGCCAGTGCCCTGGCCACCCGGGCCCACGTATCGTCTACGGTTTGATCAACGGGCGACCCGTCCGGTGACTTGAAGCGGTACTTCATGTCCCAGATTTCGCGGGAGATCGGGTCAAGTGCAGTGTCGGTAGCCACGGCCATTACTCGTCACAGGTGTTCTGGATGAAACAGCATTCCATATATTCATGGTTTGTTCTACAGAAAAAGCATTGCCAGTCAATTAATCCGGCTGGCTTCCATGATCAGCCGGTTGGTTGCGTCTTCAATGGCTTCCTGCAAGCGGGCCGAAAATACCTTGCGGTTCAGTCCGGCTTCGATCGGTGGCAGAAATTCTACAATGATGGTGCCTGGCCGCCGGATAAATTGCCGTCTGGGCCAGTAGAGGCCGGAATTCAGTGCAAACGGTGTGCATGGCACGCCAAGTTGCGTGTACAGCGCCGTTGCCCCGGGCTTGTAGTCAGGCGCAGCGCCGGGTGCGACCCGTGTGCCCTCGGCAAAGATGAGAACCTGGCGGCTGGCGGCCACGGCCTGTTTTGCATCGGCAACCATTTTCTTCAGGGCTGTCGGGCCGGCTGAGCGGTCCACCGAAATCATCTGGAACTTGACACAGAACCAGCCAAATACCGGAATGAAGGTCAGTTCGCGCTTCAACACCAGGGCGGGGTCCGCCAACATCGGAAGCAAGGCAAAAATATCCCACGCCGACTGGTGCTTTCCGGCCAGCAGGCCGCCGGTTCCAGGAATGTGTTCACGTCCGCGAACTTCCATTGTCGTGCCGGTAATCAGCTTCATCCACCACAGTGAAGACCTTGCCCAGACTTTCAAGGCGGCAATTGACCAGCTTCTCGGCGTAAACATGAACCAGAAACCGAGCACCAGAAACACTACCAGATTGATGTAGAAAACCAGATTGAACACCAGGGATCGAAATACCAGCACGCTCATTTCTCCCACACGTTTTCCCGCAATCGGAACCCTTCACTGAGCCCTATTGAGTGCAACACGCTTTAATGCATTCCCGGCAGGAATGGATATCAGTTTCCGACCTGCAAGCGCACGAGGGCAAGCAGATATTTGACATATTCGTTGAGCCAGAGACGCCATGTCGAAAATACCCGGATGCCTCCACTGGCATCGCCGCTGGC
>JBDNEZ010000515.1:0-17493 GCA_041690095.1 Anderseniella sp. | reverse complement strand
TTTCAAATTGATGTTCTTTCTTGTAAGCAATGCGCTCAAATGGTTGGCGCATCTGGGTTTCTTTTCGACGGCAACGGGCAGTGAACCCAGTTTGATGGCTCAAGGTCGCCACCGAAGAAAAACATGTGTCACGGGCACGGAATAATCTGCGACTCAAGTCGGTCGCGGCCCATGTCCAATGACCGCACAAGCACAGATGTGGGGAATGAAGTCAAGCAAAGCAACCCGATGCGGCGCAGATGCCGCACGTGATGCTTAACAGCAGGTTCGTTCAAGCGGGCAAGACCGAAAGCATATTTTGTAGTCGGCCTGCGGGTTTGAAATACGGCCTCGCCCTGCTGTTTACACACAAACTTACCGGCGCAGGGGTTACAATGGTGCGTTCAGGCGTTGTTGGGTGCGTTCACACGTTGTTGTCCAAATCCGAAGTTAACTGACAAGCGTATCCGCCAGTCCCCGCATCGACGTCCTGCCCAATTGTGCCAGCGTCAGGCTGGTCTCGTCCGACAGAACGTCCCATAATTGCGACAGGCCGCGCTCGCCTGCGGCGGCCATGGCAAACAGCAAGGGGCGGCCAAGAAAAACGAAATCGGCACCCATGGCATACGCCTTGATGATGTCCTCGCCTGATCGAATACCGGAATCGTAAAACAGCGGATAATCCTTGCCCACAGCTTCACGAATGCGGCCGAGCATCACGATTGGTGCTGGCGCGCTGTCCAGTTGCCGACCGCCGTGGCTGGAAACCTGAATCCCGTCGACACCTGCCTGCTTCAAGCGCACTGCGTCTTCGACACTCAGGACACCCTTGACCACAAGCTTTCCCTGCCACTTGTCGCGCAGGTCTTTCAACTTTGACCAGTCTGCCGCCGCCCGGCTTTCCGTGCGGTCGAACGTGTTGCCCGGCCCGACGAAATTGGCCAGTTCAGGGCGCCCTTTTGTCAGCGTGGAAAGTGACCAGCGCGGATGCAGGGCAAAGTCAATAAATTGGCGCGGGCCGATCCTGAACGGCATCTTGAAGCCGCGCCGCAGTTCGCGCGGGCGCCGGCCGACCTCCGGCACGTCAAGCGTCACCACCAGTGTGCGATAACCACACCCCTGCGCCCGGTCCACGAGACCTTGCGTACTACTGCCGTCACCACTGATATAAAGCTGGAACCAGGCATGCCCGTCGGCGTTTTCAATCATGGTTTCCAGCGCTGTGGATGCCACGGTGGAAACCCCGACCGGAGTCTTGTGGGCCGCCGCCATTCGCGCCAGCATTAGATCAGCGCCCGGCGTTGACAGATTGCACATGCCCATCGGGCTGATACCGAACGGGCGTTGCGCTTCATGATCGAAAACACCCACGCCGAGATTGCGTTCAGTGACATTGACAAGGATACGTGGCTGCAGGCGCAGATCACGCAATACAGCTCGGTTCAGAGCCTCGCCATGCCCCTCACCTGCCGCGCCATCGATATAATCGAACACCATCCACGGCAGACGCGCACGCGCCAACCTGCGCGCATCTGCTGAAGAGTGGATGTCGGTCGATCCAAACATCGCGGCTGCCGTCAGGCTTCAACCGCCTTCATGAACCTGTCGCGGATCACCACCGGATCCATGGTGATGACCGGCACCTTGATATTGCCGCTTTCACACTTGGCGACAATGATCGTCATCTTGTTGCTGTCCAATGCAGCCTGCAAGGTCTTGGCGGTGTCCTGCGCACTGCATTCGACAACATTCTCACAACCACACGCGCGCGCCACGGCGGTCAGCGAGGTTTTCTTGCCGGCATAGGTCGGCTGATCACCGGTAGAGCCATAGCTGCCATTGTCAATGATCAGCAGAATGAAGTTGTCTGCCACATTGTTGGCAATGGTCGGCAGGGTGCCGAAATTTGTCAGCACCGAGCCGTCACCATCAATCGAGATGACTTTCTTGTCCTGCGCCAGAGCCACGCCGAGGCCGATTGACGACGACAATCCCATGGTGCCCAGCATGTAAAAATTGCTTGGCTGGTCGTCTGTCAGATGCAGTTCCTGGCTTGGAAGGCCAATATTGCAGACAACCAGGTGGTCACGGATAACAGGCGCGATGTCGCGAATGATTTCAGAGCGGATCATGATCAATAACCTTTCCAGAAGCTGGCATCAGTCAGTATGGCAACCGGCTTGTTGCACATGAAGGTGTATTTGAGAATCGCGTCCAGCTCATTGACGTCTTCCTCCTTGTGAAAATGGTATGTCGGAATATGGAGCTGATTGAGCAGCGCTTTTGTATGCACCGCCATTTCCACCTGGCAGGCCACCGGCTCACCCAACTCGCCGCGATAGGATATCAGCATGGGCAGCGGCATCCGGTAGAACTGGGTCAGCGTCACCAGTGTATTGATTGTCACGCCGATGGCCGTGTTCTGCATGATGATGGCCGGGCGCTTGCCGCCCATGAAGGCACCGGCACAAAGCCCCATGCCTTCATCTTCCTTGTTGGCCGGTATGTGGTAGATTTTCTCACACGCATCGATTTCGTCGATGACGCCGGCCAGTTGCTTGCAGGGTACTGTGGTGACAAACTCGACCCGATTGGCGACCAGATCATCCACGATTTTGGTATTAACAGACACAGAATTTACTCCTCGTGTGTGGGAAACGGTGTGGTATTTTGGGCATTCATTTTGCTGTGTAGCCTCCATCGACTGCCAGTATCTGACCGGTGACGTAACCGGAGGCCTGCGAACAGAAAAACAGCACGGGTCCGTCTAAGTCTTCCGGTTCGCCATTTCGGCCAATACAGGTCTGGGCCGCATTGCGCGCCGCCCGGTCGGCATCGGCAAACACCGCAGCCGTCAGTTCGGTTTTGAAAAACCCCGGCGCCAGTGCGTTTGCCGTGATCCCGAATGGCGACCACGCTTCCGCCATGGCACGGGTCAACTGGCACACAGCGCCCTTCGATGCGCCATAGGCAATACCACCGGGAAAAGCCCTGAAACTTTGCAGCGATGCAAAGTTGATGATCCGCCCGAAGCCTTTGGCCTTCATCGCAGGTACAAAGCCATGTGCCAGAAAGAACGGCACCGACAGATTCAAATCCAGCGTCATGTCCCAGTTTGCGGGCGTAACGTCATCGGCAGCTTCGCGGGTGTTGATACCGGCCGCGTTGATCAGGATGTCGGGCGGGCCGAATATCTTGCCCACCGCCTCAATCACCTGGTTCAGGCAACAACGATCAGACAGATCAGCCTCGACAAATCCGGCCTGGCCGGAATGAGCACCAGCCCATTGCGCAAGTGCATCGCCACGCCGCGCCACACCCACGACACGGACACCGGCAGCCAGCAGAACATCCGCCGCGCGCCGGCCCAGTCCGGAACTCGCGCCGGTCACGCAAGCCGTCTTTCCGGAAATGTCAAACAATGGACTGTGCAGGGCTTCAGGCATTTTTGCTCTAACCGGCAGCTGTCAGGTCAAAGTCTTCGTCGGGAAAATACTTCGCCAGCCGGATGTCGGCTGTGCGGGCGTGACCTTCCATACCCTCAAGCCGCGAAATCCGGGCTGTTGCTTCGGCCACCGGCTTGGCACCTTCGCGGGTGGCACGCTGCCATGTTACGATTTTCATGTACTTGTGAACCGAAAGCCCACCGGTGTACTTGGCCGCACCGGAGGTCGGCAGGACATGATTGGTACCTGATGCCTTGTCGCCAAACGCAACCGTGGTTTCCTCACCAAGAAACAGCGAGCCGTAGCACTTCAACCTGCTCAGCCACCAGTCCAGATCATCAGCCTGAACGGTAAGGTGTTCCGGCGCATAATCGTCTGACGTTGCAGCCATCTCTTCGCGCGTGTCACACACGATAACCTCGGCATAGTCGCGCCACGCGGCTTCAGCGTTCTTGCTGTTGAGCTCCGGCAGGTCGGCGATAAGTCCCGGAACCAGGTCCATGACGCGCTTGGCCAGATCCGTGTCATCCGTCACCAGCCAGACCGGTGAGTTGTAGCCATGCTCAGCCTGTCCGACAAGATCGGCTGCAACAATGTCGGCATCCGCCGTCTTGTCTGCGAGAATGAGACTGTCGGTCGGGCCGGCAAACATGTCGATGCCGACACGGCCAAACAGTATCCGCTTGGCTTCGGCTACAAACTGGTTGCCGGGACCCACGAGAATGTCCGCCTTGGGCAGGCCAAACAGGCCGAAGGCCATTGCGGCCACACCCTGAACGCCGCCCAGAGCCAGAATTTCATCTGCGCCACAGATATGTGCGGCATAGACAATGGCAGGTGCAATACCGACATCGGGACGTGGTGGCGAACAGGCGATGATGTTCTCGCAACCGGCAACACTGGCCGTAGTCACGGTCATAATCGCCGATGCGATGTGACTGTAACGTCCACCGGGGATATAACAACCGGCGGTGCGCACAGGAATGCTCTTCTGGCCCGCAATCAGGCCGGGGACAACCTCCACTTCGATATCCTGCATGGTGGCTTTTTGGGCTTCAGCAAACCGGCGCACATTGTCGTGGGCAAACTGGATGTCTTGCTTCAGTTTTTCAGGAACCAGTTCTGCTGCTGCCGTGATTTCGGCAGGCGTCAGTTTGATGTTGCCTTCATAGCAATCAAACTGTGCGGCATATTCCAGCGCTGCGGCATCGCCACGGGTTTCGATGTCGTTCAGGATCGATTGCACAGTATCACGCACATCATCGACACCACTGGCGGATGTCAACTCGGCTTTTTTCAAATAGGTGCGGGGCATGGGACACAATCTCCTTGCAAACAGGGACCGACAGCAGGCTGTCGAACATCAAAGGACAAATTACAACATAACAAGTATCAGAAACAGGACAGACGATGATTTCGCCACGAACCGGCCGACTGTTTCACCGGTAAAACCGGACATGAATGTACCGACCACAGACAGGGCGACAATCATCGTCAACGCCGCGATGATCACAACCAAAAACACAACCAACTCCCAATTCGGAATTAGCAGACACCTGATGTAATAGCTTGCATTTTGTGAAATGCAAGCTATTACATCAACCAATTCAAAAGATTTACAGTACCAAACGACATTGCCCAAACAGTTGACCTGCGAATGACGGAAAATTATGACCAAAGGCCGCAACCTGCCAACACTTGAAGATGTCGCGCGCGCTGCCGGCGTGTCTACAGCAACGGTTTCACGCTGCCTGAACGAACCCGGAAAGGTATCGGAAAAGACGTTGGACCGGGTAATGCAGGCAGTCAACAAGCTCAACTACTCGCCGAATTTCGGCGCGCGGGCAATCGCGGCAAACCGAACCGGCATTTTTGGTGCAATCATTCCCACCATGGAAAACGCCATTTTCGCGCGCGGTATCGAGGCATTTCAACGTGCGTTTGTCGACAGGAATGCCACCATGTTGGTCGCCAGTTCTGCCTACGACCCCGAACAGGAGGCAAAACTGATCCGAACCATGGTCTCGCGCGGCGCAGATGGCTTGTTGCTCATCGGCACTGATCGACGACCTGAAGTCTATGACTTCCTCATGCAACGCAACATACCAACAGTCATTGCGTGGGCATGTTCCTCGGACGAGGCCCAGTCCTTTGTAGGATTTGACAATCGCACCGCTTCCAGGCAACTGGCGGAAAAGGCAATCACAATGGGACACCGGTCTTTTGCCTTTATTTCAGCACCGACCAAAACCAATGACCGGGCCCGGGACCGGGTTCTCGGTGCCCAACAGGCCATTTTCGCCGCTGGACTTGATGTTGCGTCCATGCCGATAATCGAAACAGCCTATGCCATTCAAAATGGCCGCGATGCATTCAACCAGATCATCAAGGCCGGACCACTCCCCTCTCTGGTGATTTGCGGCAATGACGTGCTGGCGGTCGGTGCCGTCCAGGCTGCACAGGCTGCAGGCCTCGACGTACCTAACGACGTGTCGATCACCGGCTTTGACGACATCGAGCTGGCCACGGTCATCAGCCCCGCTCTGACAACAGTTCATGTCCCGCATCGGCAAATGGGGCAACTTGCAGGCGAGGCGCTGTATGCCCTGGTAAGGGATGCTGCAGAACCGATACGCATTGAACTGGAAACTCGTATCATCGAGCGCGAATCCCTGGCTGCGCCGAAGATGATTTAACGCCGGTCGAATGCCAGCTTTGCCGCCAATCCGAGCAAGACCACGGACGACACATAACCAAGTGTGCCAACTAGCCATTTGTGTCCGGACAGTAATCCGCGCACCGAACCGGCACCGATCCCGACGAACCCGTTTACCGCAGTGCCGGTTATGTTGAGAACCAGCCCCAGCAGCAGGAACTGCAGCACGGTGGAGCCGCGCTCCGGATCCACGAACTGCGGCAGGAATGCCAGTATGAACACGATGACTTTCGGATTGAGCAGGTTGACCAGCACCCCGTCGCGCCAGGCTTTCAGGGGTTGCGAGCGTTTGGCAGCTTCGGGCAGATTGACCTGCAGCGGATGTCTCAGCGCCTGGACGGCCAGCCACACCAGATAGGTCACACCGGCCCACCGCAACACTTCAAACGCCACCGGGTTGGCCGCAATCAGCGCGGCCAGACCAAACGCTGCCAACAGGACGTGGATCACACTGCCCGTAGCAATACCGAGACTGGCGGCAAAGCCGGTTTTCGGACCCGACTTCAAGCCTTGCGACAAGCAGTACATCATAACCGCACCCGGCGTCAGATTGAGGGCAATACCAGCCATCATGAAAATCAGCAATTGGGCAGGTTCGATGATCACGGCGTTCCCCTTCAGTTTAGCAGTTATACCAGATGTCAGTAACAGCGACCCATCACAGCACCGGCCCGATTGTTGCAATAACATTGTTCCAGATTCGGCGCCATGCAGGCCAGTTGGCGACATCCTCAAGTCGCACCTTGTTGGATTGGGCGATATAGTCTTGCTGGCGAGTACGAACTGCTTGGGAAATATCCCTGTCCTGCAGCAAAATGTCATTTTCAAAGTTCAGATTGAAGCTGCGCATGTCCATGTTCGAGGATCCGATGAATGTAATCAGACCGTCAATCGTCAGCGTCTTTGCATGCAGGAGTCCTGCTGTAAATTCATGAATGACAACGCCGGCGTTCAAAAGCTTGAGATAATTGCTGCGACTGGCGGCAGCAACCACCCATGAATCATTATTGCCTGGAAAAATCAACGTAACGCGAACCCCGCGATGGGCAGCCGAACACAAAGCCTCCAGCACTGTTGCGTCGGGTACAAAATAGGGAGTGGAGATGGTGAGTTCGTCTTCTGCGACATGTAACAGGGTTGCAAACAGTTGTGGCGTGGCATTCAGCCGTTCAGTTGGTCCGTCACCCACAACCTGTGCTGCAAATCCATATTTCAGTTTTCCGGTCAGCATTGGAAAGCACTCGGGGCCATCGCTGGTTGACTGCATCCAGTCAATTGCAAACAGCAACTGGTTTTGCGCCACCACCGGGCCTTCGACGCGCAACAGGATATCTATCCATGTGGCAAACTTCGCCTTGACCAGGAATTCTGGATCCGCACAGTTCTGGCTGCCGCAATAGGTGATGCGTCCGTCGACGACGGTTATTTTGCGATGGTTGCGCAGGTCCAGTCGGCGCCTGACCATTGTACGCACCGGCTTGTTGATCGGCAGCGCCACGGCAAGGTTCACGCCTGCATCGCGCATGTCTTGCCACAACTTTGACTTCAACAGATTTTTGGAGCCGAGACCGTCGGCCATCGCCCTGCAGGTTACCCCTCTTTGGGCAGCCCGGATGAGCGCCCTTGCCGTATTCGTGCCGGTTTCGTCATCCAGCCATATGTAATACAGCACGTGGACATGGTCGATCGACCCATCGATATCCGCAATAAGCCGTTCACGAGCAGTAGTCGCGTCGGGCATCAGTTCTGCGCGATTGCCGGAAACCGTCTGAAAGCCACTGATTGAAGCCGCATAGTCAAATGCAGAACGATAGACGGAATTGACAAGTTCCGGATTGTGAACCGTATCGCCCAGGGCGAGTTGGTTTCCGGCTTTCAGGCGGTCGACAACAGTTTCATGCCGAAGTCTTGCGGCTTTTCCGAGATTGATTTCACCACACAGGAAATAGACGATACTGCCGATGACAGGCAGGACCATGATCACGGCAAACCATGCCAACCGTGCTGTTGGAGACAGATTGTCACGCAAAACAATTCTCAGGGTTACGCCGGTCACGACAGCGACATGCAAACCAAGAATGAGAATATGTACGGGCACAATTGTCATACCGTTGCCCTTTCGGCTTCACGCCAGTTCGAGGGTCATGCACACATTGTGCGGTGTGATTGAATAGTCCGCAAAGGCATCGCAGTACTCAAACCCGAACCGTGTGTAGAGGCGGTGAGCAGGCAGGAAATTCGCATGGGTTCCGGTCTCCAGGCTTATCCGGCGATAGCCCCGTTCACGCGCCACACCCAGAATGTGCCTGACCAGCAACTCTCCCACGCCCTTGCCGCGATGTTCGCGCGCTGTGTGCATGGATTTGATTTCACCAAACCCGGATGCAAGCTCTTTCAGCGCCCCGCATCCCAGCAGCATGGGACCATCCCACACAGTCCAGAATGTCACGTTGCACGCCCGCAGGGCCTCAAGATCAAGAGCGTGAACGGTATCTGGTGGTGACAAGGTCCGCGCGTGCACCAGATGGTGTTCAAGCAGCGCCGCAACTTCCGGCCCGCGCAGATCATCAATACGAACTTCCATGGCCGTGTGCGGTACTTATCCCTTCAATGCTCCGGTCAGATCATCAATCAGGTCTTCGACATCTTCAAGCCCGACTGACAGTCTCACCATGCCGTCGCTGACGCCCATGGCATCGCGGGCCTGTTGGCCGATATTGCGATGCGTGGTTGTGGCCGGATGGGTGATCAGTGATTTGGCATCGCCGAGATTGTTGGAAATGTCGATGATCTCCAGCTTGCGCAACATGTCGAAGGCTGCCGGCTTTCCACCGGCCAGTTCAAACGTCACCATGGTGCCGCCTGCCGTCATTTGCTTGCGGCACAAGTCGGCCTGCGGATGTGAGTCCAGCCACGGATAGGTCACACTGGCCACACCTTGCGCACCTTCAAGCGCCGACGCAACTTTCAAGGCACTGTCGCATTGCGCCACAACGCGCAGCTTCAGGGTCTCCATGCCCTTTACCAGAACCCAGGCATTGAATGGAGACAGCGACGGCCCGGTATGTCGCAGGAACGGTTTGAGTTTCTCGTCCTTGAACTGGGTGGTCGACACGACCGCGCCACCCAGAACCCTGCCCTGGCCGTCCATGTGCTTGGTGCCGGAATAGACAATCACATCAGCGCCCAGAGGCAATGTCTTCTGGACGATCGGCGTGGCAAAAATATTATCCACAACCACGCAAATGCCTTGGGCTTTCGCGATATCGGCAACAGCAGCAATATCGAAAACCTGCAGGCCGGGATTGGACGGTGTCTCCAGAAAAAACGCTTTCGTCTCAGGCCGGATCGCGGCACGCCACGCGTCCAGATCATTGCCGTCGACCAGCGTCGATGTCACACCGAACTTCGGCAGGATCGCGGTGAGTATCTGATAGCACGAACCGAACAGCGCCTTTGAAGCTACGATGTGATCGCCTGCTTGGGTCTGACAAGCCAGTGCGCCCCACACGGCAGCCATGCCGGAAGCTGTGGCGTAGCAGGCCTCTGCACCTTCCAGCAACCGCAGGCGTTCCTCGAACATGGTCACCGTCGGGTTGCCGTAGCGGCCATAGACATAGCCTTCTGCTTCACCGGAAAACCGATCCTCGGCGGTTTCGCCATCGTCATAGACAAAACCTGACGTCAGATACAACGCTTCTGCGGTTTCGCCGTGATGCGAGCGCTCCAGGCCGCCGCGCACCAGCCTGGTGGCTTCACCCCATTTTGACGGATTGGCCTGATCTTTGACTGATTTCTTCATGCTCTCAGCTCTGTGTCCAGGGAAGACCGCGGGCCTTCCAGCCATTGGTCGTGCCGCGATGGCGGCCTTCGTCCAGATCACCTTCAAAACCTTCAGCCACGTTATAGCAACTGGCAAAACCGGACTCGGTCAGTAGCGATGCCGCTGCCGCTGAGCGGCCGCCGGACCGACAGATCAGGTATATATCAGTATCCTTGCTGATGCCGAATGCCTTCACCGCCGAAACAAACTCCTCATTGACCTGCATGGAGGGGAATTGCTGCCAGGAGATGGTCGCCATTCGCTCAACTGCCGGAACACCGACAAATGCCCACTCCGCACGTGTGCGCACGTCAATCATGACCGCATTATTGTTGCTGGAAAGTTGCTCAAATGCTTCTTGCGGATTAACGTCACCCTTGTACATGCCTTGCCACCTTATCTGACGGTTACGAGTTTTGTGGCGGTTCTTATACACCGGTGCATATCGTATTGTAAGAAGAACATTGTGTCTCTTATGACGAACATTGTGCCGGTCAATCGGACCTTGCATTGCAGTGTCCGGTCAAAACAGATTGCAGCATTACGGGCCCAGCAATGCCACTGTCCGGGGCAGTCCCCGGTTTGGGTGTCGGAACTGGTGAAATCTGTTCACCCAGAGTTTCCAATTCTGGCTCTATCCCGGCGGATGAAGCCTTGGTAGTTTGCTTGCCTGTCCAGAATTTTCAGCACCGGGAAAACGCCACATGGCCAAGGAACTTCCAACCCAGGCAGGTGTTGTCATCATTGGCGGCGGCGTCATCGGCGCTTCGCTGGCCTATCACCTGACGAAAATCGGCATCACCGACGTCCTGTTACTTGAACGCAAGCAACTGACGAGCGGCACGACCTGGCATGCGGCAGGCCTTGTCGGCCAACTGCGTGCAAGCCGGAACATGACCGAATTGGCTAAATACACCTCCGAACTCATGAAGGGTCTCGAGGCCGAAACAGGTCAGGCCACCGGCTTCAAGCAGAATGGCTCATTTTCGGTAGCCCTCACAGAGGCCCGTTTTGAGGAGTTTCGCCGTGGCGCGTCCATGGCCCGGAATTTCGGCCTGGATGTGCAGGTCATCTCTGCCGGCGAAGTAAAGGAACGCCTGCCCCATCTTGCCACCCATGGAGTGACCGGCGGCGTGTATCTGCCCGGAGACGGTCAGGTAAATCCGATCGATGTCACGCAGGCCTACGCATCAGGTGCCCGATCACGCGGTGCGAAAATATTTGAACACACCAAGGTCACCCGGCTGTTGAAGGAAGGCAACCGGGTGACCGGTGTGGAAACCACTGCCGGCACCATCAAGGCCGACAAGACGGTGATATGCAGTGGCATGTGGTCGCGCGAGCTTGGCCAGCAGGTTGGCGTCCAGATACCTCTGCACGCAGCAGAACACTTTTATGTGGTCACCGAGCCTCATCCTGGCCTGCCCAAGGAAATGCCGGTTATTCGGGTTCCTGACGAATGGGCCTATTACAAGGAAGATGCCGGCAAACTGCTGCTTGGAGCGTTCGAACCGGTTGCCAAGCCGTGGGGCATGAATGGCATTCCCGATAATCATGAGTTCGAGACATTCCCCGAAGATTATGACCACTTTGAACCGGTGCTCGAAAAAGCCGTGGCACGTATGCCGCTGCTGGAAACCGCTGGTATCGCCTTGTTCTTCAACGGACCGGAGAGCTTTACGCCGGATGACCGCTACTATCTAGGTGAGGCACCGTTCGTGGATGATCTGTTTGTCGCCACCGGCTTCAACTCCATCGGCATCCAGTCGTCCGGTGGTGTCGGCAAGGTGATGGCCGAGTGGATCAGGGATGGCCGCCCGCCGCTTGACGTGGCGGATGTGGATATCCGACGGGTGCATCCGTTCCAGTCCAACAAGAAATATCTGCATGACCGCACCACGGAAACACTCGGCCTTTTGTATGAGATGCACTGGCCGTACTTCCAGCCAACCACCGCACGCGGTGCCCGAAAGTCTCCGTTCCATGACCGTCTTGCCGCCAGAAACGCCTGCTTTGGCGAAGTCAACGGCTGGGAGCGCCCCAACTTCTTTGCGCCGTCCCCGGAACAGGTCAAGTATGAATACTCATACCACCGCCAGAACTGGTTTCCTTACGCGCAGACAGAAGCCGATGCAGTGGGCAACACCGTTGCGCTGTTCGACCAGACCAGCTTTGCCAAGTTCCTGGTGCAGGGCCGCGATGCGTGCGCAGTCCTCAACCAGGTTTCCGTCAACGATGTTGACGTTGCTGCCGACAAGCTGGTCTACACCCAGTGGTGCAATGAGCGCGGCGGTATCGAGGCTGACCTGACAGTGACGCGGTTCGACGAAAACCAGTTCATGGTCGTCACCGGAGCCGGCCCGCAGGTCCGCGATTTCTCGTGGCTCAAGCGCCATATCGGCGACCGGTTCTGTACCGCAACCGATATCACTTCCGGCCTGCCGATGCTGTCGATGATGGGGCCAAAATCACGCGCACTGCTGGAAAAACTGACCGGGGAAAGCTTTGCAACTGACATCCAGCCTTTCGGCTCATCGCGCGAGGTCGAAATCGGCTATGCCCGGGTTCGCGCCAGCCGCATCACCTATGTTGGCGAACTGGGCTATGAGCTGTACATCCCGGCTGAATTTGCCCTGCATGTCTATGACACAATCATCGAGGCAGGTGCGGGGTTTGGCCTGATGCACGCCGGCATGCACACCATGAACAACTGCCGCACCGAAAAGGCCTATCGCCACTTCGGCCACGACATTGCCGATGAGGATACCCCTATCGAAGCCGGTCTCGGTTTCACCATCGCATGGGACAAGAAAAACGGTTTTATCGGCCGCGATGCGTTGTTGAAGCAAAAACAGACCGCTATTCGCGCCAAACGCATGATCACGCTGGCACTGGAAGACGACAGTGCGACCGCCCCGCTGATGTATCATGAAGAGCCGATTTACCGCGATGGCACACTGGTCGGCTCAACGACGTCTGGCGCCTGGGGCCACCGGGTCAACAAATCGCTTGGCATGGGCTATGCACATTGTGAAGACGGCGTCACAAAGGACTGGATTGACTCGGCAAAATGGGAAGTCGAAATAGCCTGGAAACGCTATCCGGCCAAAGTCCAGTTCGCCCCGTTCTATGATCCCAAGAGTGCATTGATACGGGCCTGAAATACTTTGACCCATGCATTGCCCAATCATTCAGACGCGGTATTTCTTAAAACGCCCGGCCGCGCGAAGCGACAATCAATGGGTATAAACTTCGTACATGGGCGTTGCCTGCACAATCACGTAAACAACAGTGCAGCAAACTGAAGGTCGAGGAGCTGGACTGATCATCAATCGTAAAGCGGATCATCAAACCGAGACGGCTTCAGGCAATAGCGACATCACCTATTGTGTCGGCTTGTGGCTGGTGCCGGGGAACAAGAAGCGCAGCAGAGAACACTATCTGGCGCATCTCCCGAAAACGCTGGATATGTTGAAGAACAAGAAAGTTATATTTCTATATGACGATGAAACTATTCTGGAATTTGTCAAAGCCAGTATTGATACACCACATTTTTATGCAAAAAAAATGCAGGTCACAGAGATGAGGGCCTACCAACACATTGACAGATTGATCGCTTCTGCAAAAAAATTTAAAATCGTAGAATTCGGGAGACTTAAGGCGGAAAAAGGGCTCATTCACTACAAAAGAGACCTCATGGGCTCCGGTGAGGATGCTTACAAATTCATACTTACCGTGTGGCTGTCGAAAGTCTTCATCATCAATGAGGTCGCAATAAAGGAAAATCCTTTCAACACCAGCGCCTTTGCCTGGGTCGATGCGTCAATTTCCAGATTCGCCGTCAAGCCTGATTCAGTAAATTTCATTGATGTAATCCCCAACAGCAAAATACAGATGCGTGGGTCCGGTATGCGTTACAGGGGCAAGCGCATAAATTTCAACGCGAGCTTTATTCTGGCGACCATCGAAAGTTGGCGCAAGTTGACTACATATTACTCCGAGGAATTCGCCAGAGCCATTGATGAATCGTACCCCAATGACGAAGAGACATTGCTCCACAAAGTAAGCTTGAAACATCCTGATTTATTCGAGAAAATTAAATCGGAAAACAAGATACATCAAGGCTCTGCCAGCGTTACCAAGGCAAAGGTATCGGACATATTTTACTCGACCGTATATCTTCTGATCACCTCGATCTCCCACATTGGAAAATAGGTCGGCACAGAATAGTCATTTCCAGAAGAAGTGGCTATACCCGCTCTTCGTGTTCACCCAGTTCAGTGATCTCGAACGGTGTTCCGTGCTGCCCGTCAATGTGCACAGCGCCGATGGCTGGGATCACCCCATCCGTATCAAGGGCAATGCCAAACTCAAAGAGCGGATCGACTGGCTCACAAAGCCCAATCGTGGCAGTCCCCGGAACCACGTCGCGCGCCTCTACACCGGTATTCACTACTGGGCGAATTGTTCCCGATAGTCGGCTTCATCGTAACCAACCACACACTTCCAAACAAGCGCCGGTCGCTAATATCTCTGCGCGAACACATGATCAAAACGGGTACACGACTGGTGCGCCAAGGCCGCTACGCCATATTCCAAATGGCCGAGGTTGCCATCCCGCTTGACGTCTTCCCCGCCATCCTGAACATGATCAACACCTCGCGCGGCCCTCCACCAGAAGCATCGTACACATGACTGGAACCTCTCAGAAAACAGCAACATTCGACGCCGGTAGTGAGAACGTATTTTCCTGTGATGGCCAAATAACGTCTCTACTTGCCAGAATGGGTGACTTGGCAGCGTCACGCGTCAAACAGAAGCGGACAACGCGAACCACAGCCGAAAAACGTTTGGCAAACCATTTTAGATGCCCGTACTATGCCGACGGGCCATCCAAATGGGAATTCCGGTTTAAAATCAATGAAGAACAGATCATATTTATTGGCCTGCGGGCTCCCACGTAGTGGCACAACTTTACTGACGAGCCTTATCGATTCCGCAGATGGATATTTCATGCTCAGTGAACCATCCTGGCAGGCGCATGCAGCAGGTTCGTTACGATCGAAACGGGCATTTGCGCAATACCTGGTGAACGATTTTCAGCGTTGCAGGAATGTATGGTTGTCAGGCGGAACACTGGCAGACAGGCAATCCCAAGATGGGTCCGCCTTAACCAACTATATCGATCGCAGCGGTGGAAGCAGGACCCTGACTTTTGAAATAAAAGAGCGGGAAGCAAATGGATTTACATCTTCCTCAATTATGGGTGTGAAACACAATGCCATGTACGTCTCTGCATTACCTGAATTGGCGAATACCGGTGAGTTCAACATTATTTGCCTAGTCCGCAACCCGCTAGATACAATTTCATCATGGCGAAATACAGGCTTTCCTATTTCTTATGGAAGACTGCCACAGGCTGAACATATCTGGTGGAAACTGCGATTCATGCAATTGACGACCAGAAAAACGATTCAACGCCAAATAAAGATATACAAGTTATTTATTCGCCAGTTCCTTACGGCAGGGGAAGGCGTGTATATTTTGCACTACGAGGATCTTGTTTCGTCTCCATCAATTCTTGAAAAACTTATTGGGGCGAAAATTGATCAAGAAATGATAAGGGTCGCCCCATCCAAAGAACACGGACACTCAAATAAATTGAAATCTGAACATATCAGCCTGATCAAAACTGCGTGCATTCCTGAATACAACAAATTACTTGCCAGTTATCCTCGTTTTATATAATTTTGCTACACTATTTCAACCGTAAATTTCTATTTTGCTTTGGATAAAATTTATTTGAAGTCCGGCCACGAGTAAACCGTCAATCTGATACCTGTCTATACTGCGCAATTGACTATATATTACAACACCAACATTGCTCCGACCCTTCCACACAACCTGATATCATTTCAAATCTGGGCAGTCGTGTTTCGCTATGAAATTCAAGACAGCGGGCACGAGTGTCTCCGCCTTGCTGACAACCATGTGCGAAACCAGAAGGTCGATTCCACAATGGCGCAGGCTTCGTTTCAAAAACAACGCTTTGCAAAAACATGCGTGTGCACTGCCGTATAGGAAGCACCTGGGACGTTATTTCGACAAGACCTTCAAGTTTAGTCTGGTGAGAAATTCATGGGACTGGCTATAGTCTTTTTATCGTTTCATAAAATTTCCACGCAGTGACCCAGAAACTGGCAGATCATTCCGGCATAGTCTCTATTTAGTTGTTAAGAATTTTGACTTTGACGAATTTATCGAATTTGTGACAGTTGAGAATGGCCTTGAGAGGCTTCCATCGGCAAGAAAGATGAAGAAATTCGGGTATCGAGAATTCAATCTGTATAATTTCAGTCACGATTTACGCGGTGATCTCATCGTTGACCGAATATTGCAATTCGAGGACCTGGAAAATCAACTGAATGACACGATGAGTGAGCTTGGGTATGACATCGCCCCGGTACCAAAAATCAACATTTCGCGGAATACCGGTAATCTCTACCAAGACATGTACTCCCCCAAGGACGATAGATCCCGTAGCCCACAAATTTCGTCAGGACATTGAAGCGTTTGGCTTCGAGTACTAAAGAGATACGCATCCATAAGGATGCATGAAATTGAACCCTATTGGGCGGCGCAACACACTTTAATCCCCTATGCGTTCCAGCCCGCACCATTCGGCAATGAACAGTGCAATGGATCCGGTTACCCGCTTGACTGATGACAGCGACACCCGTTCGTCAAAACCATGGATGTTTTCCGAATAGGGCCCGTACACCAGACACGGAATATCGCCGTAAAGAACGAAAACCCGTCCGTCGAGATAACCCGGTGTCACCAGGGTCTCCAGGGACTTGCCATAGGCCGCCGCGTGTGCTCTGCCCAGTGCGGCTTCGGCGTCCGAACCTTCCTCCAGTACATAGCCTTCAGCAAAAAAACCGTTGAATTCCACTTTTGGCGGATTGTTCGACAGAAACGCATTGTCACGCGCGGCATTGCGCACGCAGTCTTCAATTTCCACGGCGGCAGTGCGCGGGTCGTCGCCGGGATAAATCGAGATGCGGCAATCAAACGAACACCACGCCGGCACAGAAGACGCCCAGTCCCCGCCCTCGATCTTGCCGATATTGAAGTTGATCGGATGGTCGTAATTCTCAAAATACCGATGCTTCTTCTGCCGCCCGTTCCAGGCTTCCTCAAGTGCGCGCAATCCCTTCATGATCTCGAAGCTTGCTTCAATGGCATTGGCGCCCGCACTGGCGTCGCGCACATGAACCGGAAGCCCGCGCACGTGTACGCGAAACCAGATGACGCCTGTATTGGCCCGCACCAGCTTGTCGTCTTCCGGTTCGGGAATGATGGCTGCGTCGGCCCGATACCCGCGCACCAGAGCCGACAGCGCGCCGTTTCCTGTACATTCCTCTTCGGTAACTGATTGAATATGCACAGTCGCTGCGGGCTGAAACCCCAGTGACTTCAGTGCATCGAGCGCAAATATGTTTGCCGCGAGGCCGGCTTTCATGTCG
>JBDNEZ010000514.1:0-11582 GCA_041690095.1 Anderseniella sp. | reverse complement strand
GTGGCATTTGAAAAGCAGGGGCGCACGTTGTTTGACCACTGGAATTTCAATTCATAAGCCTATGGGTGAGAGATATAAACTGGAGAAGGACCACATCTTTGCGTATTCACGGCTTAAGGCAGCCGGCTATGGAGCGGGCAATAGATTGAAATATGCTTTGGCCCAGGAACTGACCAATAGAGCCATACTTACGCAAGCCGCCAACCGTATGAAGGGAGCAAAGAATGCGTCTGAGTTCCTTGAAAGCGTTGAACTGAATCATCCAAAAGCTCTCGAACTTCAACTCATTCCCAGGGATCGTGAACTCTGGGCCATAGACCGCTATGAGGATTTTCTTGCGGCTCGCAGAAAGCTGTTGGCCACGAGCATCAATGACTGGCTGGACAGTATCGCCGAAACCGAGTCGGTCGATGAAGAGGTTAGCATTGAAGACCTGATTGTTGAGGGTGAGAACGAAGATCTGGAGCTGAAGGAGACTTTACGCTGGGATGTTCGCGAAGGCAGCGTCAACAAGGATCTTGAGGCGGTTGTCCTGAAAACCATTGCAGCGTTCGCCAATGCTACCGGCGGGACGTTGATAATCGGTGTCAAGGACAAGGGGGACATCGTTGGATTGGATAATGACTACAAGGCTTTAGGTGGCGGGGACAAAGACAAGTTTGAGTTGCATGTCACGAACCTTGTTGCGCATCACTTTGGTCAAACGTTCAGGGCAACCAAGCTGAAAGTCTCCTTCCCCCAAGTTCAGGGTGTTGAAATTTGCAGGGTTGATGTGGCGAAGGCAAACCAGCCCGTATTCTTGAAACTGTCTACAAAGGGCGCTCCACCGCAGGAAAAATTTCTTGTGCGTAGCGGCAACTCCTCACAAGACCTTGCAGGCGCCGAAGCGCACGCATATATCGCTGAGCGTTTCGGATAAGGAGGATTGAGCACACTTACGGGCTATCGAATAAACCGGCTACGCCGACGCCGTAAAACTTAAACTCAACAGGCCCTGGACGACAACAGATTGGAATCGGCCATTGGGAATTATCTTCACAGAGATCCACGGTCACTATCATGCACACCGGATGACCTTGGCGGGCATTGACGAGGATGCATTCGCCAGGTCACTCACCTCCGCGCGCGTCGAAATGAACCCGCATCAGGTAAATGCAGCACTTTTTGCACTCCAGTCGCCTTTTTCCAAAGGAGTGTTGTTGGCGGACGAGGTTGGTCTGGGCAAGACCATCGAGGCTGGGCTGGTAATCTCCCAGAGGTGGGCAGAACATAGACGCCGCGTGCTTCTGATCGTGCCAGCCAGTTTACGGAAACAATGGCAACAGGAACTGTACGAGAAGTTCTCGCTGCACAGCACCATCATCGAAGCAGCTACTCACAAGGCCATGCGAAAGGGCGGGGTCTCCAAACCATTCCAGGATGCGCCGGGCGTTGTACTCGTTTCTTACGAGTTCGCCGCGCGCAGGGCGGACGAAATCAAACTGGTCAATTGGGATTTGGTGGTTTTTGACGAAGCGCACCGTCTGCGTAACGTTTACAAGAAAGGCGGCTCACAGAGGGCGAAGGATCTCAAGGCTGCTTTGCAGGATCCATTCAAGATATTACTGACCGCCACGCCGCTGCAGAACTCGCTGATGGAACTATTTGGGATCATTTCCATCATCGACGAACAGCATTTTGGCGGCGAACATGCCTTCAAGGCCCAGTATGTCGGTGCCAACGCATCGCCGGCATCCCTGCGAGTACTCAGAGAGCGGTTGGAACCGGTGTGTCACCGCAACCTGCGTCGGCAGGTGCAGGAAGCCGGGCATATCAATTTTCGACGTCGACACGCCAAGACCTTCTCGTTCGACCCATCCGCATCGGAGACTGAGCTCTATAACCGTTTGTCGGAGTTCCTGCAGCGAAAGAACACCATTTCCTATGGTGACAAGGCCAATCAGCTCGTGGTGCTGCAGATACGCAAGATCCTTGGGTCATCGACATTTGCAGTGGTTAAATATCTTGAAACGCTCATCGAGCGCTTGAGGCGAAAACAGCGGGCCAGCCTCGACCTGACCGATGATATTGAGGACATTGCTGTCACCATCGAAGAGGCTGACAACGATGAGGATTCAGAGCCGGAAGAGCCCATCGACCCTCAGAGGCTTGAAGACGAGATCGCGGAGTTGACCGAACTGCTGCAACTGGCCAGATCGATTGGAAGCAATGCCAAGGGGGAGAAACTGCTCAGCCAGTTGCCGTCGGTCCTGGCCGAGATTGAAGGCAAGGGCGGACGGCGCAAGGCCGTAATCTTTACCGAGAGTGTTCGTACTCAGAAGTACCTCGGCGACCTTTTGAGCAATCACGGCTACGACGGGCAGATAGTGCTGATGAACGGCTCCAACGCCGACCCGGTCAGCAAACAACTCTACGCCGACTGGAAAACCATACACCAGGGCACTGACAAAATATCTGGTTCGCGGACAGCTGATATGAAGGCCGCCATTGTCGAGGCCTTCAAGGGCGATGACAAGACAATCCTGATCGCCACGGAGAGCGGTGCTGAGGGTATCAACCTTCAATTCTGTTCGTTGCTGATCAACTATGATCTGCCCTGGAACCCTCAACGGGTCGAGCAGCGTATCGGTCGCTGCCACAGGTACGGCCAGCTCATCGACGTGACAGTCGTTAACATGCTCAACCTGAAGAACAAGACAGAAGAACGTATCCATGAATTATTGAGCGAGAAATTTCATCTCTTCGATGGTGTGTTCGGCGCAAGCGACGAGGTGCTCGGCACGCTTGTGAGTGGGCTTGACTTCGAGAAAGAGGTTCTGCGGATTGTGCAAGAGTGCCGGACGGCTGAGGAGGCCGATAGAGAGTTCGACGAACTAACAGCCAAGATCCAGGACAAGATTGATGAAGATGTGGCAACGGCCCGCGCACAGGTGCTGGAAAACATGGATTCAGACGTGATCTCGAAACTTCACCACCGTCAGGAATCACTCGACAAACTGGTACCCGAATTCAGGCAACGTTTGCTCACATTGGCCAAG
This sequence comes from Anderseniella sp., assembly GCA_041690095.1. Lineage (GTDB taxonomy): Bacteria > Pseudomonadota > Alphaproteobacteria > Rhizobiales > Aestuariivirgaceae > Anderseniella. The sequence goes on along the minus strand of JBDNEZ010000514.1, from coordinate 8,544 downwards.
GCAGAGCTGCCCGATTCCGTATTTGAAAACACAGACGCCGAACAATTCACGTTTGCCGACAAGACCTACACCACAGCGTGGCCCGTCGCCGACGAGAATGACTGGCAATTTTTCAGGGCAGCCGATGGCTTGGGTGCCGAGCTCGTATCACGCGCCAGGGAACGGGATCACAGCCGGGACATTACAGCACTGCAATTTCATCCGGATGATTATCCCTATGCAGGGCAGATTGCTGCGCTGAAGGAGTTGGCTGGCCAAATGGGCTGGATGCGGGTGTTCAAGGCCGTGATGCCGACCGCTGACGCCACGCGCGAGGCGTTGCTGGTTGCGTGCGTATGTGATGATGGAACCCCGATTGCGGCGGAAGTGGCTGAGAAGTTTTTCATGGTTCCCTCAACCATTCTGCCCCCACCGGGTGCGGTTGACATGGAGCAGCAGCTCAAGTGGCTTGAAGACGAGCATTTCGGCGACTTCTCGGACAAGGTGAAGCGCGAGAACTTCGAATGGGTACAGGAGGAGGAGGAACGCCTTGATCGGTATGCAGCCGATTTCGAGATCGAGATGGACGCACAGATTGCGGAGATCGAGACCGAGGTCAAGGATCTGCAGAAAGCCAAGCGCTCACCTGACCTGTCGATGGAAGAAAAACTGTCCCTTAGTCGGAGGATCAAGCGGATGGAAGGCGACATGGATGATCTCAAGCTCACCAAGTTTGAGCGTCGCCGGCAGCTGAGAAAGGAAATGGCGGACAAGCTGGACGCCTTTGCTGACAGCCTGAACCAGCAGCCCCGCAAAAGCCTGCTGCTTACCATCAGGTGGTCTGTGGTATGAGGAAATGCTAAGCGAGCGACCAGGTGCAACTCTCGAAATCAATTGCTGCCCCTTGGCCCTGGACTTCTTTTACGATGCCAGGGAGATTCCGTTTTGGGCCAGCCGTTGGCTGCGGCATCAGTCTGGTTGGCTGGCTATCGGAACAGCCCATCTCGACACGCTGGTAGACTCATATCACAAAACGCTGGTAGCCGGAGTCACCACGGACGGCGATATCCTCAAACCCTGGCAGAGAGAGCTCATCCTGTCGCTACCTTGCTCGTTACCGCAAGAGGCCCCTGGCATTCCACCTGATGAATTGGAAGAAGCTCTCGGCATCGCCTATTGGGACTTCCTTGGCAGCTGCGATCTGGATCAGCTCGGCGCGCTGCAGAAAGCAGAAGATGATCTCCGGCAAGCGATCACTGACATCGAGGACAAGACCAACGTGGCGATGCAATGGAACGAGCAAGCCATTGCACGCCTGAACCGGCGGTTGCGCATGGGTAACTTGAGCAAACGCGTTGCGGATACCATGCGCGAACGTGCTGAAACACTCGATGCAGAGCTCGATGATCTGGTCTGGCAGCAAATGCGGCAAATCCATAAGGTCCGCAAAAACCTTGCCCGCCTGGAAGACGACGTCATGGAAAGCCTGACGATTCACGGCGAGATGGACGAGCCAGCCATCATCCACTGGACAGCGCGCAGAGGCTTCGCGTCCGACAGCTTGAATATGTTGCCCCAGGTCATGTTCGGGGAACCTGCCGACAAACGGCCACCTGCATACGCAATCTGGAATTTAGTTCAGGAAGCTCGTTTTGAAAACCGAGAGGTACGGGCTGCTAAGCGGGCAGAAATCGGGCAATACTGGTTCAAGCAGGAGGAAAAGCGGGAAGTGGAACGGCAAACCCTGGAAGCGCAGATCGATCTTGGCCGTCAGGCCAGTCGAATAAAGCAGCAGGCGCAAAGGATGCAGAAAAACGAGACACGCGTTCGCGACAAGGACGCTGAGGTGGCGAGGTTGAAGGAAGAACGAAGGATGATGCGCGAAAAATGGAAACAACGAAAAGTGGGGCTGGAAAAAAAGCCGGATTAGCTAAATGTTGAAACGGCGGTTCAGCCTTCCGCCTTGCGCGCGGCCCCCAGTATCTTGGGCATGGCGGAGGTGCAGAAGCCGATGAAGGCGTACTCCAGCTCTTTCCAGTCGCCCGAGAAGAACTCGTTGCCCTGAGACGTGAACCGGTCTCCAAACAGTTTTTTAAGTTCACCCTCCAGATCGTGCGCGATTTTCGAGGATGGAAAGGGTTCCTGTAGCTTCAACTCCCACCGACAGATTGATCGTTCGGGAAACCCCCCGTTCATCTCGCTTAACCTTCTTTTTGGGTCGTTCGACCGGCCTATCTTGATCAACGCTTTGCCGACATGCGGGCCAAGCTTACCCATCAGCACTTCGCAAGGACCTGACAACATCATTAGATAGAGCATGTTCTCGCCATCCTCATAGTTGGAGGTACGCTCTCCATGGCTTGGCACTATGCCCTTGGACGGTTTGAGCAACTCTCCCATTACCCCGCCCCCAAGTTCATCTTCTCTTATTGGGGGCTCACCAAACACATTGACCTGTCGGACGGGATGACTCAGCGCGCGCTTCGATTCATCCGATGATAGAAGTATTGCGCGACGGGTTCGGCTAAATCGATGTTTTTGCTCGTAGGCAGTTGTTGCAATCGTCTTAATTTGCACGCGATTGTTGACCTTCCACGCACGGCGGACAACTATCCCAAATCTCCATTGGTCTGCATGTTTGCCCGATCTCCGAATGGAGATGGCTTTAGCCGACATCCGCTCTTCATCTGTGCAGACCTTGGCTTCAACTTCAAAGAAACCAAGAGCTTGTGTGCGTTGTGTTCCCAGCGTTTCCGGATTTGCAGCCCCATAAATAAGGATAAGATCGCCATCTCTCATCTTGGATAAAACTGCATCCCTGTCGGCTTCTTCAGTGAAGCCTAAATAGCCATGGTCTTCAGGCCCAAATCCATACTGGGCACGCAGCCAGACTTGCCGATCTATCGGAAGCGATTCGCTCATGTTCGGGTCGCCCTCTCCCCTATCGCCAGAATCAATCCCTGTATTATGTATTAAGCCAGAAGAAGCCTTGTTGAGGTAGGGTTGTTAGGCAAGACTAAAAAATTGATTCTGGTGATTGGCAGTTTATGCAAAAAAGTTGGAGCAGATGAGCGGCAAGAAGAGGCAGAAACTGGAACTGGTCTGGCCCGGTAAGGACGAGCGGCCGCAGCTGGAGCCGCGCATCCTCATCGAAGATCCGGACAAGAGCCATCACGCCACCGCTCGCCGGTCAGGCGCCGACATTTTCGACAACATGCTGATCAAGGGCGACAACCTGCTGGCGCTGAAGGCGCTGGAGGCCGAGTACGCCGGCAAGGTGAAATGCGTCTTCATCGACCCGCCCTACAATACCGGTTCTGCCTTCGAGCATTAAGATGACGGGTTGGAACACTCCATCTGGCTGTCCATGATGCGCGACCGACTGGAACTGATCCACCGGCTGTTGGCCGAGGATGGCAGCTTGTGGGTTACTGTCGACGACAACGAAGCGCACTATTTTAAGGTGATGTGTGATGAGGTGTTTGGGCGAAGGAACTACGTGGCAAACGTGATTTGGCAGAAAAAGTATGCACCCCAGAACGATGCAAAATGGCTGTCGGATTCTCACGATCACATCCATGTATATGCAAAACGCAAGGAAGTCTGGCGCCCTCATCCTCTCCCCAGAACAGCAGAAATGGATAGCCACTATCGCAACCCAGACGATGATACACGCGGGCCTTGGATGTCTGACAACCTTTCAGTTAAGACCTACTCAAGCTCCACCGACTACCCGATTACTACCCCAGCTGGGCGAGTGGTAAATCCACCTGCCAGTCGATGTTGGGCTGTCTCTAAAACTCGATTTCAAGAACTCTTGGCTGACAATCGAATTTGGTTTGGAGCCAATGGTGAAGGGGTGCCGCGCCTGAAGCGGTTTCTTACCGAGGTAAGAGCCGGGGCAGTTGCTAAGACTATTTGGCTTCGAGATGAGGTTGGGGACAATCAAGACTCTAAGCGGGAAGTCAGAGCATTCAACTCCAAGAATGTTTTCAGTACGCCGAAACCCGAACGACTACTTGAGCGCATAATTACGCTTGCAACATTTCCAGGTGATCTCGTCTTGGACTCGTTTTCCGGATCAGGAGCAACTGGCGCTGTGGCGCACAAGATGGGCCGGCGCTGGATCATGGTGGAAATTGGCGACCACGCCGACACCCATATAGTGCCGAGATTAAAAAAAGTTATTGACGGCGAGGACCAGGGCGGCATCTCGAAAGCGGTTGAGTGGAAAGGCGGCGGTGGCTTTCGCTACTACACGATGGCGCCGTCACTGCTGGAAGAAGACAAATATGGAAACTGGGTTATCTCGAAGGACTACAACCCGGCGATGCTGGCCGAGGCCATGTGCAAACACATGGGCTTCACCTATGTGCCGTCTCAAGAAGCAGACGAATACTGGAACCACGGCCACTCCACCGAGTGCGACTATATCTACGTCACCACGCAATCCTTGACCCATGAAGCATGCCAAAAGATATCGCAGGATGTAGGGCCGGATCGCTCCTTGAACATTTGCTGCAAGGCCTATTCGGCCAATGCTGAAAGCTTCGAAAACCTGACGCTGGTCAAGATTCCTACCGCCATCCTCGCCAAGTGCGAATGGGGCCACGACGATTATTCACTCAACGTCGCCAACCTTCCCATGGCTGCGGACGATGAGGAAGGCGGCGAGGACGCGCCGAAGCCGGATGACCTGCCATTGTTCGGCGGGGGTGATATAAAAAATGCGGAGAACGGCGATGCTTGAAACGGCCGACCCGCAGGAAGCAAAGCGGCAGATTGTCCAGCGGCTTTCATTGCGCAAGCCACAGGAAGAGTCGCTCGACATTCTTGTCCGTGTACTGGGGCTGATGGACTTCTCGAAAGAAAGCGATCTCGACGGCCTGCTGGCGGAGATCAGGAAACTCTTTCCTTCTGTTAAGGATTTCGAGCGCGATTTCCCCTCGCTATGCTTCGCGCTGGCCACCGGCGTCGGCAAGACACGGCTCATGGGCGCGTTCATCACCTGGCTCTATCTCACCGGTCGCTCGAAGAACTTTTTCGTGCTGGCTCCGAACACCACGATTTACCTGAAGCTGATAGACGACTTCACAAAACAGTCATCGCCCAAGTATGTGTTTCGCGGCATTGCGCAGTTTGCCCAGACGCCGCCGATCATCGTAACGGGCGATACCTGGGAAGATGGACGGGGCGTGCGAGGGGCTGACCTGTTCGGTGGCGAGGCAGTGATCAACATTTTTAATGTCCAGAAGATCCATTCTGAGACAGGTCGCATCAAGGGCTTTCGTGAAACTCTGGGCGACAGCTATTTCGACTATCTGTCACGGTTGCCCGACCTCGTCATGCTGATGGACGAGGCGCACCGATACAGGGCCAAGGCGGGCTTTACCGCGATTGCAGAACTTAGACCGAAGCTGGGCATTGAACTGACAGCCACGCCGAAGACCGTGGGGGCCAACCCAAAAGAGTTCAAGAACGTCATCTACCGTTATGATCTTGGAAATGCGATGGCGGATGGTTTCGTGAAGGAGCCGGCAGTGGCAACGCGGGCCGAATTCCGGCCGCAGGATTACAGCCCGGAGCAGCTCGAGCAGATCATGCTGGAGGATGGCGTTCATTACCACGAGAAGGTGAACTCCGAACTTGAGCTTTATGCCCGCCAGACCGGCGTCAAGCGGATCTATCCCTTCGTCTTGGTGGTCGCTCAGGACACATCTCATGCCAAGACACTTCGCGAGTTGATCGAAAGCGATGCCTTCTTCAAAGGCGCTTACAAGGGCCGCGTAGCAGAAGTTCATTCCAATTTGCGGGGAGACGAGAGTGATGAGGCCATGCAACGCCTCATCACGCTGGAGACGACGAACGACACCGACATGGTCATACACGTCAACAAGCTGAAGGAAGGCTGGGACGTCACCAACCTCTATACCATCGTGCCACTGCGGGCGTCTGCTTCAGACATCCTGACCGAGCAGACGCTGGGCCGCGGGCTCCGCCTGCCCTATGGCGAGCGCACCGGCAACGAGTTTGTTGATACGCTGACCGTCATTGCTCATGATCGGTTCGATCAGGTGATCCAGAAGGCAAAGGAGGCGGACTCCATCGTCAGGATGAAGTTGCTTACCATTGGCGAGGGCGGGGATGTTTCAACCGAGCGACAGCAAGTGATCGAAGTTCCGACGATGTTCCATACGGCCCTCACAGGTCAACCCCAGGGCGGCATGTCGGAGACGGATCAGCCTGCGTGCATTTTCGATACACCAGAGAACAGGGCCATCGCCCAGACCACGGTTGATGTGATCCGTACAACTTTTGAACGTCAGCTCAAGGGCGGCTTGAAGGAACTCCACAAGCCTGATGTTCAGCAAGCCATTACAAAGGTGGTACGCGATGTTTCAAGAAAAGAGCAAGGCACACTTGAAGGCATGGGTATCGAGCCGGATATCGAGAAGCTGGTCGGTATCATCACCGCCAGCATTGCCGACAATACCATCGAAATACCGGAGATTGTCGTCATTCCCAGCCGCGAGGTTAACTTCTGGTTCGAGGATTTCGACCTGACTGGTCTGGATGAAATTCGCTATCAGCCGATCTCGGACCGTATTCTCATCCGCAACCTGCGTGATGAGACCCAGCGCGAGCTTGCGCGATCTCTCGAGGGGCCACGCGAGGCATTGATCGAGAACTATATCGTGAAGTTTCTGATCGATTATCCGGAGGTGGACTATGACAGCCAAGCGGATCTGCTGTACAAGCTGGCCGGGCAACTCGTCGGTCGACTGCGCAGATATCTGCAGAGCGAGGATGATGTGGAGAACGTGGCACTTGCCCATGGCAAGGCACTGGCCGCGTTCGTGTTCTCGCAAATGAAACAATTCTACCGGCAAACTCCGGCAGATTATCAGGCACGCAAGGTGCGTTCGTTCCGGCAACTGCAGCCGCACCATTTCGGGTATACGGCCACAAAACGGCTGCCGCTGGAGCAAGCCGCGCCGATCTTGTCTGCTACGCCCGGCTACGTGTTTTATGGCAGCAGGAAGAGCCCGTACCAGCAGCATAAGTTTCACTCAGATCCCGAGCGACGGTTTGCAGTGATGATCGACAGCGACTTCGAAACGGATGTGTTAAAGTGGCTGAAACCAGGGCGTGGCCAGTTCAAGATCGAATATGAACCCGGTAAACCGTATGAACCGGATTTCGTCGTGGAAACCATAGCCGCCAAGCTGATCGTGGAAGTGAAGGCTGCAAGGGACATGAACGAACCGAGTGTGAAGGCGAAGGAACGCGCTGCGGTTGAATGGGTCAAGCACGCAAACAGCTTTGCTGAAGAAGGAGACGGCAAGCACTGGCGCTATGCACTGGTGCCGGATGACGCCATAACTGAAAGTGCAACCCTGGCAGGTTTGATTGCAACATACGGACGATAGATGATGGCAAAATTCAACCTGGTTGAGATGGTGCATGAATGTCTGAGCTCCAGCCCTGAGCAGCGGTTCACGGCGCGACAGATGGCGGATTGGATTTTTGAAACATATCCTGAACGATGCCGACAGAAGCAAGAGCGCAGCACGGCGACTGTCATACCGATCTCCGATGACGCCGCTCTTATCACGCAAATTGTGGCCGAGATTGGAGGTTCAAGAACCCGCATTCAACGGAAACATCCCGGGATCAAGACGACTGAAGGTCGGCCGAGGAAGTATTATTTCACCGAGAAGACGGATACTGTCGAGGTTGAGAACGCAGAGACCGAGTTCAAGTCTGCGCCATCATCAACCTCAAATGAAGCGGTGCCATTACCCCGGGAGCATGACCTGTATCCCATCCTGTCGAGTTATTTATCGTCTGAGCTGAAGGTCTATTCAAAGCGAATCGATGAACGTCGCTCCAGCAATAGTCGCGGCAGCGGCGGCAATCGATGGCTGTACCCTGATCTTGTCGGAATGGAAGACTTGAGCGCGCGGTGGGATCGGGAGATTCGGGATGCTGCGAAGGAATACTCGGACAAGCGTACGAAGCTATGGTCTTTCGAAGTCAAGCTGTTGGTGAACCTGTCAAACGTGCGTGAGGTCTACTTCCAGGCAGTCAGTAATTCATCATGGGCGAATTTAGGGTATCTGGTTGCATCGGAGATTGAAGGGGACGAAGCCATTCGAGAACTTCGAATGCTCTCCGGTTTGCATGGTATCGGACTCATCAGGCTGGACGCCGACAATCCGGCTGAGAGCCAAATCATTATTCCGGCGCGCGAGCGCACCGAGGTCGACTGGGACACGGCAAACAGGTTAGTGAAAGAGAACCGTGATTTTGTCGACTACATAAAGCTGATTCGTCAGTTCTATCAAACAGGCGATGTCCGCCCACGGGACTGGGATGCAGCTGAGAGTTGAGCATCGAGCAATCAATTGGCAAGGCCTTTTGCTGTATAGCGACCATGCGACTTGATCCAAAAGGTATGCCCCTCTTCGTTTTGGCAAAAGGTGATAGAAGACTAACCTTTTAAAAAAACTGGTGCACCCGACAGGATTCGAACCTGTGACCTCTGCCTTCGGAGGGCAGCGC
>JBDNEZ010000513.1:0-6350 GCA_041690095.1 Anderseniella sp. | reverse complement strand
TGGTGTCTGTCACTGTTGGCTTCCTCCTGATGACTAGAGCATCTTTTTCCATCCGTATGGATGAAAATTGCTCCAGGCGGGCGGATTTGAGCATCCGCTTCAATCGTTTATTGGCCGAAGCATGTCAAATATCGAGAACATCAGCAAGGCAATGCTGACGCCGATTCGATCTGTCAGTGGATAAGTGAGCGGCGCTCAGTAGCCTTTTTGCGACAGGTTCAGACCTCTCGCCGGAGGTTTTCTGTATCCCACGACAGCATCGAACCGAACCACTACGAGCCGGTCATCCGGTTACTGTGACACCTCTCAGCGTCATTTGCCGGCATTGATCCTGCCGGGTTGCCGGGGCCGGGATTGCCGTTGGCGCACATAGTCTATCCGTGCCGGTTCAACCAGTTCTCCGGCAGCGTCCACCGTCAGGCGCAGCACTCTGTTGCCATACAAAAAGTTCAGTCTGGTGCGTCCGGCATCATCTCCTTCGCCGGCCTCACAAACCGTGGTGATGGTGCCCGCACGCATCAGGTCGCGCAATCGCGGCTCGTCCAGGCCAAGGCCGCCGGCCACCAGCGCAGCCTCCACGGTCACCTGCCCATCGCCAATACTGACGGCGCTCATTTCGTCGTGCGCCAATAGTCATTGGCGGTAGCGACCGTGGCGAAATGTGTGGCCACAACCTGTGAAACCGCAATCAGCGCATCAGCGTCACTCTCATAATCCGTGCGCAGCTTGTCACGCATGGCTGCATCTGGCTGCGTCATTTTCACTGCGATCCGGGCGAGTTTTACCGCAAGATCATAACCTTCTGTAGGTGTGGACGTGATGAGAGTGGGAAGCCAGTTATCCATCAGTTTTCTCCTTCATTGCCAGTTTGTCAGGTGCGTCGGGTGCGGCCAGAATTCGTCCAGCGTCACCATCAAGATCTTCATATTGGTTGTGGCGCAGGCTCCAGCAAAAAGCCGCCAGCCCGATCAGGCCCAATCCGATCGACAAAGGGATGAGAAACAGGACACCACTCATCTTGCATTTCCGTGATCTGGTTCGTCGAAATCAGGACGCAGCGTCTGCCATGCATGCCAGGTGCCATGGCCCAGAAGCGGGAAGATTACGATCAGGCCAACAAGCCCTGTGAGTACCGACAGCGCAAAGCCTGCGACGACGATGGCCCCCCAGGGAAGCACAGCGCGAAGGTTCTGCGTGGTCAGCGCGAAGCTGGTGCCAAGCGCCGTCAGCGCATCAGTACGTTTCGACAGCAGCATTGGAATAGAGAACAGGCTGATCGCCATGGCGAAGGCGGCAAACAGCCCGCCGACGGCCGAACCTGTTGCAATCAGCGCCCAGCCACGCGGCGTTGTCAGGAGTTGGGCCAGGATGTGATTGAAGCCCGGAAACGGCAGCAGGCCGAAAAACAGCGCATACAGCAGATCTGCCGTCCGCAGCCAGAGCACGACCAGCAGGCACAGGAGCAGTCCCGCGAACAGGATTTGTCCACCTGAGGCCGGGCGCACCAAAATCATGTCGGACAACCGCACCGCCTCACCTGCCGCAAGGTGCCGGCTTTTCTCGTAAAGTCCGATGGCAAGGATAGGTCCCACAACCAGGAAGCCGGAGAGCGCGGGAAAGATCAGCCAGGGCAAGTTCGCCACGACCATTGCCCAGATCACGAACACAGACGCAACGAAGATAGCAAAACCATAACCGAGGCTTGGCAGTGGAGTGCTGCGCAGGTCTCGCCACCCTGACGCCAACCAGTTTAACGCTGTGCCGGCGGGCAAATGGCGGGCAAAATCGCTCGGCGGGCGCAGCGGGTTTTCGACGGCGGGAAGTGGTTCAAGCATGGCGTTTCCCTTCAGCATCCGGGTTTTGCGGCGGATCGCGACGGTTCGACAGGGACGCAGCCGGGGTTAGATGAAACCGCCAGGTTCACAAACTGCCAGTTCGCAGCGATAACCAGAGCAACACTGGCGGCGACGGCCAACGCAACAGACAATTTCGTGCGCATGCCTGCCGTCATGGCGTATCTCCCGACAAGCCCTCGACGTAAATAGCCAACATCCGGATTTGCGCTTCGCTCAAACGGCCTGTCCAGGACGGCATCATGCCCTGCCGCCCGTCAATGAGGGTCCTGCGGACCGTGTCGGCGTCGCCACCATACAGCCAATCGGCATCGGTCAGGTTCGGAGCGCCGGTGCCCTCGGCTCCACGCGCATCTTCACCATGGCAGGCGGCGCAATTTTCCTGAAACAGCACGGCGCCTTCGGACGTATCGCCGGAACGAACGCCGCCCGAAAGGGTGAGCACATAATCGGTCAGTGTCGCTATCTGCGGGCGGGTCAACAACTCATCGCGACCAAAAGCCGGCATCTGGGCGACGCGAGTGTCGGGATTGCGGCTGTTGATCCCAACCCGGATCGTTTCAGCGATCTCCTCCGCCGTGCCGCCCCAGACCCAGATGTTGTCGGCCAATCGTGGGTAACCGGCCCCGCCCGTACCCTTTACACCGTGACAAGCCTGACAGTTCTGCCCAAACAGCGGCGCGGCCGTCGCCGTGGCCCGTGCCATCAACACGCGATCGGCGCGGATTGTTTTGAAGCTGTCCTTTGTCAGCGTTGTCATCCAATCGGACCGGTCCGCTTCGGCTCGAACGATATCAGCGGCAACCTGGCTGCGCTGGTCGATCCCGAGAAGTCCTTTGGTATAGGTCTGTCCCAGCGGCCATGTCGGCAGGAGTATCCATGCAATCAGTGCGTACAGATGCGTCACGACGATAAAAGCTATCACGATGCGTGGCACCGGGTTGTTCAGTTCCTTGATGCCGTTCCAGTCATGACCGGTCGTGAGTTGCCCCGAGACCGGGTCGCGTTCCGTCACTGCCATGGCCGGTCCTCCCCGGTCAGGATTGAGCGCGCCGCGTGATCTGCCGCTTTTTTACGTGATGGCCGGTAAGTCTGTACCAGCACGATCAGAAAAAACACCATCAGATAGGCCAGTCCGGCTGTCTTGGCGATCAGGACGAAAGTTTCGTGGCTCATGGTTTGGCCTGCCCTTCGATTTGGTAGGGAGCCTGCGTCAGTTGGCCAAGCACCTGCAGGTAGGCGACGAGCGCATCCATCTCGGTTAGCCGCCTGCTGCCGTCAAAATTGCGGATGCTGGTTGCTTCACCATACCGTGCGACAACGCCGTCGGCTCCGTCGCTATCCGGTGCGGTCTGGCCAACGGCATCGCTGTCAGCATTGGCGATCATGGCGTCGGTATAGGGCACGCCAAGCCGCCGCAGCGTCGCCAGATGTGCACCCAGACCTTCCGCTTCAAGCCGGGTTTCTGCCAGCCACGGATAAGCCGCCATGATCGAGGTAGGAACCACAGCACGCGGATTGATCAAATGCGCGACATGCCAATCATCGGAATATTTGCCTCCGATCCGAGCCAGGTCGGGTCCGGTGCGTTTGGAGCCCCACAGCATTGGATGGTCATATTGCGATTCCGCTGCCAACGAGTACGGGCCATAGCGCTCGACCTCGTCGCGCAGCGTGCGCACCATCTGGCTGTGGCAGGCGTAACACCCCTCGCGGACATAGATGTTGCGTCCGGCGAGTTCCAACGGCGTGTAGAGGCGCATGTCATCGGTGGTTTCCACCGTCTCATCGATGGTGAAGAGTGGCGCGATCTCAATGATGCCGCCGACACTCGCCGCAAGGATGATTGCCAGCACGAGGCCGATGGAATGCTTTTCGAGATTGTAATGTAGCTTGAAGAGCGTCATGAGCCTACTCCGCCGCCTGCAGCGCAAGCGGACGGTCGGCGGAAGCGCCGCGCGGTCCCCGCACTGTCAGCCAGATATTGACTGCGCTGATCACAATGCCTGTCAGAAACAGGGTGCCACCGAGGAAGCGGGCGATGTAGTACGGGCGCATCGCATCCATTGATTCTATGAATGAGTAGTTGAGTGTACCTGTCTCATTGTAGGTCCGCCACATGAGGCCCTGGGTGAGGCCAGCGTTCCAAAGCGAAAACACATAAGTCAGTAATCCCGCCAGTGCCAGCCAGAAGTGCCATTCAACCAGCCGGGACGAGTACATTCCCTTCCGTCCCCAGAGCGCAGGCACCACCGAATAAAATGCACCAAAGGTGATCATCGCCAGCCAACCAAGCGCACCGGAATGAACGTGACCCACGGTCCAGTCCGTATAATGCGACAAGGCATTGACCGGGCGGATTGCCATGAACGATCCCTCAAAAGTCGAAAGTCCATAGAACACCGCGGCTACAAACATGAAGCGCAAGGTCGCATCATCGCGCACCCGGTGCCAGGCACCGTTCAGCGTCATCAACGCATTGCCGGCCGAGGCCCAACTCGGAACCAGCAACATCACCGAAAACGTCATGCCCAGTGTCTGCACCCAATTTGGCAGTGCAGTGTAGTGCAGATGGTGCGAGCCCACCCACATATAGAAAAAGGTAATGCCCCAGAAGCTGAGGATCGACAGGCGGTAGGAATAGATCGGTCGCTGTGCCCGCATCGGCAGATAGTAGTAGAGCATGCCCAGAAAGCCGGAAGTCATGAAGAAGGCGACGGCATTGTGGCCATACCACCACTGGACCATCGCGTCCTGCACGCCGGAAAACAGCGAATAACTCTTGGCACCTCCAAAGCTCACCGGCAGGGCGAGACTGTTGACGATGTGCAGCATCGCCACAACCAGAATGAAGGCGAGATAATACCAGTTCGCGACGTAGATGTGCGGCTCTGCGCGGCGCGCGAGAGTGCGAATGTAAAGCAAAAAATACAGAACCCAGACAACCACCAGCAGGATGTCGGCATACCATTCCGGCTCGGCATATTCCTTGGACTGGGTTACTCCCATCAGATAGCCGGTGACAGCCCAGAGGCAGAACAGGTTATAGCCAATCAGCACGACCCAGGGAGTTAGCTGATCGGGCAGTCGCGCGCGCGACGTGCGCTGCATGACGTGGAATGAAGTGGCGATAAGGGCATTGCCGCCGAATGCGAAGATTACCCCCGTGGTATGCACAGGACGGATGCGGCCATAGCTCGACCAGGCCTGTCCGAAGGTCGCGTCCGGCCAGACCATCAGCGCCGCAACCCATAGCCCCACCGCCATCGCGGCAACGCCCCAGGCCATTGCCATGATGATGCCTGCCTTGATCGGGTCATCGAAGTATCGTGTCAGCCGCGCCGGCGCAGGTTCAGGCTCAAACAGCTTGCCGCCGACTGCAAACAGCAGCGCGACCCCGAGACCCATTGCAATGAAGCCGTGCACAGCCATCGGGCCGTGCCGCGCGGCGATGGCCATTGTCAGCCCAACAACGCTCAGCACTGTCGATAACACCATCGCCATTTGGCGTTCGGTACTGGTGAGATGCGCAATCATGCCAGGCTCCGTGCGGTTGGTGATCGGGGCGCATCGGAGCGGCTTTGTGTCGCCGATGCGGATAGGCTCGGCAAGGCCACGTCGGCCAGTGTCGAACGATCAAGGTCACAGAGAAACGCCATCTCGGCTGTCCGCAGACGTGTCTTGAGCCGGCAGCAGCCGGTAATCGTACAGTCGCCGCCCGAGGCTGCGAAACACTCGACCAGGGGCTGCCCTATTTCCAGTATTCGCACTATATCGCCCAGGCGGATTTGGTCAGGCGATCGTGCCAGTGTGGCGCCACCACCGGTTCCGCGTCGCGTTATTACAATGCCCGCTTGCGCCAGCGCAGTCATGATCTTGATCAGATGATTGCGTGACAGTTCGAATTCTTCTGCTAGGTCGGCCGTCGAAAACGCCCTGTCCGGGGCCGAGGCCATGCGCATCAGCGCACGCAGACCGAAATCAGTGAATGACGTGAGGCGCATCGGGTCTCTCAGTAAATAGGTAACTATAATTTCTATTATGCTGTTTCAATAAGTATTGTAAATACCTATTAGAAATTATGGAACACATAGCCGCACCACGACCCATTGAAGCACCCTGACCCATGCTGACGGGGACGCCGGCCACTGTCCTCATGCATTATCATCTGAACAGAAAAATGGAGCATGACGGGCGATTGCTGGATTTGCTGCAGAAGCATGCGTATGTCAACATCCTGATCGCTTCCAAAGTTGCTCTAGTTCTGTTCAGTCAAAACGGAGACCGCCTGTGTTGGCGTTTCCCTGTTCTACCGGACTAATACCAGATCTCAGTAACAGCAACCCATTTCACCGGGCGATTTTTTCCGCCGGCAAGGCGCGTGTCGCGCCGTGGTACATGTACCACAAGCGGCGCGCAACGTAGCTGGCGGGAAAAAGCGCCCGGCCCTTCGGGTGGGTCATAGCGGCCCATCGCGTGCGTTGCAGTGCTTGCCCG
>JBDNEZ010000512.1:0-6845 GCA_041690095.1 Anderseniella sp. | reverse complement strand
TGGCGAGATGGCGCCGAATGCATCACCAAATGCCACCGCCAGAACATGACGTACCTGCGCGGCCTGTGACAATGGCACGTCCGGCTCCAGCACGATGGCCATGTTGAGGCGATCTTCCGACTGCGACCAGAACAGGTCACCTGCACCTGCCTCACCTTTCGCGACCGCGGCAATTGCGACCCCGGCAGTGTCAATGCCCGGCTCAACGGTAATGCCGTTCAGCAATGGCGGAAAGACAGGTCCGTCACTCATGAGAAGTGCTCATACATCCCGCGAGGGTCACCCGAGATCAATCTCACCGGTCACCGTGTGATCCAGTTCGATATCACCACAGGTGATTGTAGCGGTTACCGTCAGGCTGCCTGATGATTTGCCAGACGCACGTACCGCGTCTTCGATTTTCTGCTGTGAGGTTACGCCTACCTGCTTGAGGAACTTGCGCATCGACATGTTGAACTTGTCGTCATTCATTTCCGGTGTTTCCCTGTTTGCTTAGGGTCCTGACCCTAAATTGCTGTGCACGTCAAAAAACCTACTGGATTACCGGCGCACATTGTCTGTCACGTACACGTTGCCTGCCGAGCGGTCCAGTGACGCCAATCCAAAATACGCGCCAACGCCGATAACAGCCATTGCAATCACCGCCATAACAAATGATTTCATTGTCCGAGACCTTTTCTGTTTCCGTTTTCGGTACCGTTCCGGCAGACAGCGGTTAGCAGCCGCGTATCCATTACTATAGCATGTCTCGCAAAAGTATGTGGATTTTTGCGGGGAAAGACCTGCGAAAACATATGTGTAGGACACTGTTGTGAGTCAATCAAAACGTGAATCGCTCCACACGCGTCATCGATCCGTGTATAAACTGTTTTCATCTTGTTGCGTGATCCGGAGACACTTTGGTGTTCTCCTTCAGCCACACAATCATCGCATCGCGCTGTTCTGTATTAGTCATTTTCTGCAGCGGCATCTTGGTGCCGGGCACCAGATGCTGCGGACCCTTTTTGAACAATTCACCGATTGTGTCGGCATTCCAGATGATCTCGGAATTGAGCAGGGCATTGGAATAGGCGTAGCCCGGCAGAGTACCGGCCTTACGACCGAATACTCCGTACAGGGTTGGCCCTGCCCGATTGGCATCATCCGGTGACAGGGTATGGCAGACCGAACATTTGCGGGCGAACTGGCGTTCACCCACACCAAGGCCCTCACCGGTTTGAAACCGGCGCGGAAATTTGCCTCGTGCCGGTTCAAAATTCCGACCGGGACGGAACTGCCAGTAATGCACTGTGTCATCCAGCCCGCCCAGATAGAGCGTATCGCCATCGCCTGAAAACGTCAGCGCCCAGATCGGGCCATAAGGGTTGTCGAGTAATTTTAACGGCGTCCAGTCGGTCATGTCGTATACCGACACGATGCCATCACCACCGCCGAATGCCATAACATTGTGTTTTGATGACATCGCGACTGACAGGATGGGACGCTCGCGTTGCGCCAGCTCGTGAACTATTTCACCGCTCTCGATGTCGAGAACTGCTGCCGTGCCATTCAAGGCCCCGAATGCCAGTTGCTTGCCTTCGGGCAAAGCTGCCAGCACGTTGATGCCCCAGCCGTTCCTGTAAATGATACGTTCCTGTGATCCGTCGCTGACCCGCCATTTGCGGATAGTAGCATCAGCGCCGGTGGAATAGACAAACTGTCCGTCCGTTGAGAACACCACCGCGTTTACGGTGTTGCGGTGGCCGTTGAGTACGTGCAATTCCCGCTTTTCGGCCAGCGACCAGATTCGCACCGTACGATCCCAGGAGGCAGATGCAGCTAGCATTCCATCGGGTGACAAAGCGATATCCACGACCTTATGCTCATGCCCCTTGAAAACATGTTCCACCGCCCCCGACCGCAGATCGAGCAACCGCACCATGGCGTCATCACTGCCGGTTATGGCGTACCTGGCGTCAGGCAACACGGCAACCGCGTTTACGGCACCATCATGGTCTGAAAAGCGCTTGAGAATGGCAGGCTTTGCCGGATCAGCAATATTCCATAACATCATGGAATAATCAAAGCTGCCGGAAACAATGCCAACACCGTCAGGAGATGTGGCAACTGCCTTGACCGGCCCGCCATGGCCTTTCAGATCGCCCTGTCCCGGTTTGTTTTCAGCCTGTGCCGAAAGGCTCAGGGTCGCAACCACCGTGACCAGCAGCATCCGCGCAACCGGAATCTGCCTCACCTGCCCCAAACAGGTTGTCAACCAATCGAAAACACGAGCACCGATCAAGGCATCAATCCTGGAAAATTATTCCGCCGGCTGACTGGCTGAACCTGCAGCAGGCGCCGACCGGGCCTTTTGCTCCACCTCTTCAATCCACAAGCTGTGATGCTCCCGGGCCCAGTTGGTATCAACCTCACCGGTGCCCATTGCGTCAAATGCACCCTCCATACCCACGGTACCTATATAGATATGGGCCAGAATGATGACGATAAAGACGACACCGACAATAGCATGCCAGATCTGGTTGAGTTGCTGCTCCTGAATGGATGACACGCTGGTGGGCAGGTCGAACCCTATGGCATTCAATGCTGCGAAGGTCTTTGCCATGAAAGCCGTTTCAAACGGGAACATCAGCGCAATGCCGGACAAAGATACCGAAATGGTCAGAATGACCACAGACCAGAACAGTATCTTCTGACCCGCATTGAATTTCTTTGCCGGCGGGTGTGACCCCCTGGTGAACATGCCACCGCCCTTCAGCAGCCAGACCAGATCGTGCCGATTGGGGAAGTTTTGAACCACCCACAGGATGAAGGCCAGCGCGACACCTGTCATAAATGCCAAGGCGAGATAGTTATGCAGGTACTTGCCCCACAATGTGATGAAGGCAAACACGTCCTTGCCGATCACCGGCATCAGCGCATAGCGGCCGAACAGCATGTTCAGTCCCGACAGCGTGAGCACTACAAATGAACCGGCCATCAACCAATGCGCAAACCGCTCCAAACCAGAAAAGCGCTGTATGGTCACACCGGACTTGCCATGCTCGATCCTGATGCGGCCACGCAGCAGGAAGAACAACGCCAGCAGGAACAAAATGCCGAACAGCGCATAGGTCGAATACACGCTCAGCGGGCCGTTGCGCACCGCACGATAGTCGGTATCACCTTCTGACTGGATCAGCGTCCCGGCCTTTTTGTCAGGAATGGAGACGTTGCCGGTCGCGCCTTTGCGGACCTGACCCCAGAAATCTGTGTTCAGATCGTTACTTCGCGCTTCCGTCTGCACGTCAGGGCTGGCTGACTGGGCTATCGCCTGGCGGCCATAACTGCCACCAACCAGTAATGTTACTGCAATTAGAGCCATGCATACGGTGCGTAGGACTTTGACTATATCAGTGCGGGATTTCATAACGCTGGTCCCCTTGGGTTGCCCGTGTCAGATAAAGAAGTATTTGCTGTATGATCTGTGTCTGTCAATCAGGTTTATATGCTACCGCCACGCTGGATGGGCATCCGCTGGCGCAGTTTCTGCCTTGTCTCATCGCTAAGTGTTGCATCCACCTCGCCGCTATAGACACCTTTTTCCCCGGAGATCGGGCGGCTGTTGCCAACTTGCTTACAGCCGGCAAGCAGGCCCAGAAGTATCGCCAGCGCAAAAAAACCCATGGTTCTCGTATTCATCAGCAAGGTCACCCCTTCAAGGTGTGGCATGGCAAAAATCGCTACCGGTACAATTTCAACAAAATGCACAATCCGGCAGTGCTGCAATCATCTGGAAACGGGGCGGCGATTTCTCGCCGCCCCGTCCGGATATCACTGATATGTCCATATCATCGATACGACCGTCAGAAACCGCGTTGCAGTTCCTGGCTGTTTCATGTCCGCGCCTAGGAGCCGGAGCCGGGATAGGCTTTGCCCCATCCCCATGCGCCGGAGCCGAAGCCGCGGGCCACCACACGCTCACGGTAGATGTTCGACACCTGGTCGCCATCACCGGCAAGCAATGCCTTGGTCGAGCACATTTCCGCACAAAGCGGCAGCTTGCCCTCAGCCAGACGATTGCGGCCATATTTCTTGAACTCCGCATCAGAGTTGTCTTCTTCAGGACCACCGGCGCAGAATGTACATTTGTCCATCTTGCCACGTGAACCGAAGTTGCCGACCTGCGGATACTGCGGCGCGCCAAACGGGCACGCATAAAAACAATAGCCACAACCGATGCAGAGGTCTTTGTTGTGCAGAACCACGCCTTCGGCAGACTGATAGAAACAGTCAACCGGACACACGGCCATGCAAGGTGCATCCGAACAATGCATGCAGGCAACCGAGATCGAGCGTTCACCGGGCTTGCCGTCATTGATGGTGACGACACGGCGGCGATTTACACCCCACGGAACCTCATTTTCGTTCTTACACGCGGTGACACAGGCGTTGCATTCGATGCAACGATCAGCATCACACAGGAACTTCATGCGAGCCATTCTGTATCCTCCTTATGCTTTTGCGATTTTGCAGAGAGTGGCCTTGGTCTCCTGCATCTGGGTAACCGAGTCGTAGCCGTAGGTCTGCGCCGTATTGGACGCCTCGCCCAGAACATAAGGATCAGCACCCGCAGGATAGTTGGCCCGCAGGTCTTCGCCCTGCATATGGCCACCGAAGTGGAACGGCATGAAGGCTACGCCTCTGCCAACCCGCTCGGTAACCATGGCCATAACCTTGACCTTGCCCTTCTCAGGGCCTTCAACCCAGACCGTATCACCGTTGCGGATGCCAAGATCATTGGCATCAACCGTGTTGATCTCGACGAACATGTCCTGCTGAAGCTCTGCAAGCCATGGGTTCGACCGGGTTTCGTCACCGCCACCTTCGTATTCCACAAGGCGACCCGAAGTCAGAACCATCGGATACTCTTCCGAAAAGTCGTTCTTCTGGATCGATTCAAACATGGTGGGAAGACGATGCATCCTCCGATCCTTGAATGTGGCGTACTTGGGCAGAAGATCACGACGCGGCGTGTACAGCGGTTCGCGATGCAACGGCACCGGATCCGGGAATGTCCACACAACAGTACGCGCCTTGGCATTCCCGAACGGTGCACAACCATGCTTGATTGCAACCCGCTGGATACCGCCTGACAGGTCAACCTTCCAGTTTACGTTGTCGAGCTTTTCCTGATCTTCAGTACCGGCAACCTTCTTGATGGCAGCAAGTTCGTCTGTACTCAGATCGCCGTCCCAGCCTAGTTTGCGCAGCATGCCGTAGGTGAATTCCGGATAGCCATCCTTGATTTCAGAGCCCACGGAATACGCACCTTCGGCCAGCATGTTGGCCCCACCCCACTCGTCCGGTGCCTTGACACCGAAGCGGGCACGGAACGTCAAACCACCTTCAGCCACAGACTTGGAGTTGTCGTACAGGTTCGGCGTACCGGGATGCTTCATTTCCGGCGTGCCCCAACACGGCCATGGCAGGCCATAATAGTCGCCATCTGCCGGTCCACCACGGGCCTGCAGCGTCGTTTTGTCGAACGTGTGCTGATTGGCCATGTGCAGTTTGAGACGCTCAGGCGACTGTCCGGTATACCCGATCGTCCATGTGCCGCGGTTGAATTCCCGCGTAATGTCTTCAACAAGAGGTTCCTTGACAGTCAACGCACCAATCTTGGTTTCCTCGACCTTGATATTGCGGAAGAAGCGATCGGCAAAACCGAACTTTTCAGCGAACATCTGCATGATGACATGGTCCGGCATGGACTCGAACATCGGATCTATGACTTTTTCCCGCCACTGCAACGCACGGTTCGATGCCGTAACAGAACCAACCGTCTCGAACTGCGTTGCCGCAGGCAGCAGATAGACCCCATCCTTTCGCCCGTGCATGACAGCCGACATCGTCGGATACGGATCAACCACGACCAGCAGGTCGAGCTTGGCCATTGCCTTTTGCATGTCAGGCAGACGGGTCTGCGAGTTGGGCGCATGGCCCCAGAACACCATGGCACGGACATTGTCCGGCTGATCAATGTTCTCTTTCGCCTCAAGGACACCATCGATCCAGCGCGAGACGGGAATACCCTTCTCGTTCATCATCGCCTTGTCCTTGCCGTCCTTATCCTTGATGGTGGCAAAGCGGCCCTTAAGCCAGTCAAGGTCTTCCTCCCAGACACGGGCCCAGTGAGCCCATGCACCAGCCGCCAGGCCGTAATAACCTGGCAGTGTGTCCATCAGAACACCAAGGTCGGTTGCGCCCTGGACGTTATCATGGCCGCGGAAGATATTGGCGCCGCCACCGGATACGCCTATGTTTCCGAGGGCAAGCTGCAGCGCACAGTAGGCACGTGTGTTGTTGTTGCCGTTGGAATGCTGGGTACCGCCCATACACCACACCAGTGCACCCGGCTTGTTCTGGGCCATGGTGCGGGCAACGCGCTTCATCTGCGAGCCGGGAACACCGGTGACCTTCTCAACTTCCTCTGGGGTCCATTTGGCGACTTCTTCCCTGATGTGCTCCATGCCCCAGACGCGGCGGGAAATGTAATCCTTGTCTTCCCAGCCATTCTCGAAAATGTGGAACAAGATGCCCCAGATCAGCGCCACGTCGGTACCAGGACGGAACCGGACATATTCAGTGGCGTGAGCAGCGGTACGCGTAAAGCGCGGGTCACAAACAATGAATGACGCATTGTTTTCTTCCTTGGCCTTCAGCATGTGCAGCAAAGACACCGGGTGTGCCTCAGCCGGGTTGCTGCCGATCAGGAAAATGGACCGCGAATTGTGCATGTCATTGTACGAGTTGGTCATCGCACCATAGCCCCAGGTGTTGGCAACACCGGCAACCGTGGTCGAGTG
>JBDNEZ010000511.1:0-4146 GCA_041690095.1 Anderseniella sp. | reverse complement strand
TAAATCATGGCATCTGCGACCAGAGGTAAACTTGACAACAGTGCCTGTGACCTCCCATGTACGCCAACATATCGAGTCTGCTTTGAAACGGAACCAGAAGCCATGAGCAACCAGCTTCCCGACCTGAAAGTCTATCTTGCAGCACCGCGCGGGTTTTGCGCCGGCGTGGTGCGTGCCATCGACATTGTCGAGCGCGCCCTGGAACTGCACGGCAAGCCCGTCTATGTGCGCCATGAAATCGTTCACAATAAATATGTGGTGGAAGACCTGAAACAAAAGGGCGCCATATTCGTGGAGGAACTGGATGAAGTCCCCGATGGGGACCGCCCGGTGATTTTTTCTGCCCACGGGGTACCGAAGTCAGTGCCGGAAGCTGCCAAGAACCGCAACATGTTCTATCTTGATGCCACCTGCCCACTGGTCTCGAAAGTTCACATGGAAGCATCGCGCCACTTCCAGGATGGTTATCAAATCGTACTGATTGGTCATGCCGGACACCCCGAAGTCATCGGGACAATGGGACAGCTGCCGGACGATGCCATTACTCTCGTTGAAGATGAAGCAGATGTTGCCGCCTTCACCCCGAAGGATGCCCACAAGCTCGCCTACATCACCCAGACCACCTTGTCGGTTGATGACACACGCGGGATCATCGAGGCCCTGGAGAAAAAATTTCCCAGCATTCACGGACCCCACAAGGAAGACATCTGCTATGCCACGACCAACCGTCAGGAATCGGTCAAATCAATTGCAGACAAGTGCGACATGGTTCTGGTGGTTGGCGCACCAAACAGTTCCAATTCGCAACGCCTGGTAGAAGTTGCCCGGACCGCCGGTTGTGGCCGGTCCATGCTGGTGCAGCGCGCATCCGAGATCGACTGGACTGCCATGGAAGACATCAAGACGCTGGGCATCACTGCCGGGGCATCTGCACCGGAAGTGCTGGTCAATGAGGTGGTTGATGCGTTCCGTAAGCGCTTTAATGTGAGCGTTGAAACCGTCAAGACCAGGGATGAGAACGTCGAGTTCAAATTGCCCCGGCAACTTCGCCGCGAAGGTGAGCCGGGCGCACCGGTGCGCGCAGCATCCTGAAATCTGATAGACAAGGTCTTAACTGGCTTGACTGACGTCATCATTTACACCGACGGCGCATGTTCGGGAAATCCCGGCCCGGGCGGTTGGGGTGCCATTCTCGTGCACGGCGAGAACTGCAAGGAACTATCCGGCGGTGAAACAGAAACCACCAACAACCGCATGGAGTTGCGCGCGGCCATTGAAGCCCTGAACGCGCTGAAACGACCATGCAAGGTGGCTGTGTACACAGATTCGGTTTACGTCCGTGATGGAATCACCAAGTGGATCCAGGGCTGGCAACGCAATGGCTGGCGCACAGCGGCAAAGAAACCGGTCAAGAACGCGGAACTGTGGCAGGCACTTCAGGCAGCCCTGCAGCCGCACGATGTTGAATGGCACTGGGTCAAAGGCCACGCAGGTCATCCGGAGAACGAACGCGCCGACGAACTCGCGCGTATAGGCATGGCCCCGTTCAAATCCGGGTAATGATGTAAAAGCCCGCAATCGACGTGAGCCGATGCGGGCTTTCAGATTATTTACAGCGCAGCGAGAATTTTCTCTGCGCTGGAGGCTTCCGCCGAGCTGGCCGCCTCTTCCACATTCAACACCTTGACCACACCATCGTCGACCAGCATTGCATAGCGCTGCGACCGGATACCCAGGCCGACGCCGGATGCATCCAGTTCCATGCCGATGGCGTTTGTAAAGGTTGCACTTCCGTCCGCCAGGAAGGTAACCGCATCCTTGGCACCTGACTGATCCGCCCAGGCATTCAGTACGAACACGTCGTTTACGGCCACGCATGCAATGGTATCGACACCCTTGGCCTTCAGATCGGCTGCATGGGTAACAAACCCCGGAAGATGCTTCATGTGACAGGTAGGCGTGAATGCCCCCGGCACAGCAAACAGGACGACCTTGCGACCATCAAACACATCAGCCGTACTCATTTGGGTCGGCCCTTCGGCGGTCATCGTCAAGAAGGTTGCTTCAGGCAGTTTGTCGCCAACAGAAATACTCATGGATTGCTCACTTGCGTAACAGGGTTCAGGAAACTTTCGGTACCCGAGAGGTTTACTGCAGCACACCTTCATGGACAAGGCCCGTTTCACCATCCGCAATGGTCAGCCGGATGGGTTTTCCGGCCAGTGAAACAGCGGCCTGTGAACTGTCAATCGCAATCCGCCATGTGCTGACAGGTCCCGCCTGGCTGATCAGTTCAGGCTTGCGAAAGTAGGAGATACCGTCTGCTTCAACAAATATATCAGCTTCCCCGGGCGACTTGAGCCCGGTAATAGACACTTCCAGCGAAGGCTGTCCATCCACCTCAATCTGCCTGAGTGATCTGACTGCAAGGCGGTCTGCATCGGGTTCGGACGGCACCGTGGCGCGCGCAACCCTGAGCCGGAACCTGTCGGAAGCCGACACGGATGTTTCATCAATATCGAGCTTCACCTGTGCCTGTACGGGCACACAAATATCGTTGCACACGGCATAAAATATGTTCAGTGTCAGCCTGGCGGGCCTGGATATATCTTTTGGTTTCACATCAACCGGGAAAATCACCTCCGTCTTGTAGCCGATGCCTTCGCCATTTTCGTCGGTAAAGCGATGCGGCAGGGGCATCATCACTTTCACCGCTTCAACATTTTCGGATCCCGACCAGTCAAAGCTGGGTGGCACGCCGCCGTCGCCGGGCACCCGCCAATAGGTTTTCCACCCCTGTTGCATTGTAATGTGAATGCCACTGCGCCAGACATCAGACTGCTTGCCGGCATTCATCAACCGCAAGGACGAATAAGGTGAGGAAAATTCCCGGGTCGGCTCATCACCGGCAGCGGCTATGCCCGACACCACAGCCAAAGCTGCAGCGATCATCAGTATCAAGCTGGTATTGCGAAATCTTCTCATGGCACCTGTCAAGACCAGGTGGATCAATGAAGGTTACATTCAAACCGCATAAACCTGATCGTTCCCGAAGCGTTATAGCAGCAAATTCAGCGTCGCTTCCACTAAACCACTATCAAATTAATGCGAGAAATAACATTTGGACATTTGCCCGGTGATCGTTGCCGGTGCTATCGTGTATATGTGATATCGGCTGCAGCAGCATGGGATCAGTAAAACCGATGAGGTTGCTCTAGAATTGAACAGGTCTATGATTTTGACAGGAACAATCAAAACCATCCTGATCCAGGGACAAAATCCGGATGACTGAGCAATATCTCGATGGAAAGATGTTGATTGCAATGCCCGGTATCGGAGATGACCGTTTTGACCGGGCCGTGATCTTTGTGTGTGCTCATTCGAGAGATGGCGCCATGGGCCTGGTCGTCAATCATCAGGTCGACAGCCTGTCATTCGGCGGGCTTCTTGAACGACTTGACCTGGTCGACAATGACGATGCCATTCGCCTGCCCGAAAGCATTGCTTCCACGCACGTACTGCAAGGCGGGCCCGTCGAGACAAGTCGCGGATTTGTGTTGCATTCCAGGGATTATTTCAGTGTCGAGAGCACGTTGGGTGTCGACAGCAATATCGGGTTGACTGCGACGCTTGATGTGTTGCGGGCCATCGCACGCGGTGAGGGACCGCGCAAATCACTTCTCGCTCTGGGATATACCGGCTGGGGACCGGGGCAACTGGAAAGTGAAATCCGGCATAATGGCTGGTTGCATTGCGAGGCCGATGAAGCCTTGTTGTTCGACAGCGATCTGGACGTCAAATACCAGTCGGCGCTGGCGCGCATCGGGGTCAGTGAGGCCATGTTGTCGGGCGGCCATTTCGGCAACGCCTAGAGCAACATGGGTTCAATTGAACCCAAGTTTCTCTAACACTTTTGAATGCCTATATTTATCCAAGTGGATGATTCCGTCAGGTCCGATTATGCTCTAGCCAAGTGACTGGATGCCAATTAAAGCGTGTCGCGCTCAATAGGGTTCATTTGACCGGGTTTTCACGTTTGCTGACAAGGCATGCTTGTCGCTGTGGTCTGGTTGACCACAAGACGAGCATAACGATGCTCAGCGGGCGTGAAAACACGGCCTTCGGTGGGCCAAATCCGTCCATCCG
>JBDNEZ010000510.1:0-8169 GCA_041690095.1 Anderseniella sp. | reverse complement strand
CCAGCACAAAACACGCGAGTAATGCCACGCTCGCGCAAATACCCGGTCAGCCCGGTCGGCGTGGTACGGTCATTCTCGAAAAACGCCGAGTAACTGTCGATAGTCGGCCGAAACCCCTTGCGTATGACCATCTGAGTTTTGGTCCAGGACAGGCCATCATGGAAGCAGGCACCCTTGCTTGCCTGGATACAATGATCCGGCCATAGCGTTTGCGACCCATAAGGCATTGACACTTCGCTGTATGGTTGCTTGCCCGCATGGCTGCTGGCAAACGAGCCATGACCGCGTGGATGCCAGTCCTGAGTGAGTACGACATGATCAAACCGCGTAATCAGGTCATTGATCACGGGTACAACTTCATGGCCGCGCGGCACTGCCAGCGCGCCACCGGGACAGAAATCATTCTGAACATCGATAACCAGCAACACATCGCGTTGTTCAGGGGTGATGGCGCTCATGCTGTCTTGTCCGCTTTCAGTCCGAGCTGCTCGATCATCGTGTCACGCATCACAAACTTTTGCGGTTTTCCAGTGATCGTCATCGGAAACTCGCTGACAAAACGCACATAGCGCGGGATCTTGTAATGGGCAATCTGGCCCTGACAGAAGCTGAGCAGGTCTTCTTCAGACATTGTCTGCCCGGATTTCAGAACAACCCAGGCACTTGCTTCTTCCCCGTATCGGTCATCCGGCACGCCAAATACCTGTACTTGCAAAACCGCAGGATGGCCCAGCAGGAATTCCTCGATCTCGCGCGGATACACATTTTCACCACCCCGGATGAGCATGTCTTTCACCCGCCCGACAATGTTGCAGTATCCATCATCGTCCAGTGTTGCCAGGTCACCGGTATGCATCCATCCGTCCTTGTCGATCACGTCGGCGGTTGTCTCCGGATCACCCCAGTACCCCTTCATTACACAGTATCCACGCGTCAGCAGTTCACCTTTCTCGCCAACAGGAACCGTGTCACCCTCACTATCGACAATCTTGACCTCAACATGCGGATGGATCTGCCCGACAGTAGAAACGCGACGTTCCATCTCATCGCCGGTGTCGCTCTGGAATGACACTGGACTGGTCTCGGTCATGCCGTAGGCAATGGTGATTTCACCAGCATTCATCTGCGAGACGACGCGCTTCATCAGGCTGATAGGGCATGGTGAACCTGCCATGATGCCGGTGCGCAATGAGCCGAAATTGAAGTCGTCAAAGTGATCATGATCAAGCATGGCGGCAAACATGGTCGGCACCCCGTGCACAGCCGTACAGTTTTCACCCGACAACGCCTTTAGTGTCTCCAGCGGATCGAATGCTTCGCCCGGAAACACCATGGCAGCACCTGTTGCCACCGCCGCGAGGTTTCCCAGCACCATGCCGAAGCAATGATAAAGTGGCACCGGGATTGCCATGCGATCATCCTGCGTCAGCTTCATCGCCATGGCGCAATAACGCGCATTGTTGACAACATTGCGGTGCGTGAGCGTAGCCCCTTTCGGTGTCCCCGTCGTACCGGAGGTAAACTGGATGTTGATGGCATCATTGGGATTGAGGCTGCTTGTTATGGCATCAAGTCGCGTCCGGTTCGCCCCCTCGCCTTTCGCCATGACATCCTTGAACGTGTGCATGCCCTCAACAGACTCGTCACCAAGTTGAATGATGGTCGTGAGTTTCGGCAGGCGTTTCGCCTTCAGCTGACCCGGCAGTGCATTCGCCAGTTCAGGTGCCAGATCAAACAGCATCTCGATATAGTCTGATGATTTGAATTTGGACGCACTGATCAGCGCCTTTGCACCCACCTTGTTGAGCGCGTACTCAAGCTCGTGGCGTCTATAGGCAGGATTGATGTTGACCAGTATCAGGCCAACGCGCGCAGTGGCAAACTGGGCGATCAACCATTCCGGCCGGTTAGGCGCCCAAATGCCGATACGATCACCCTTGTAAAGCCCAATCGACAACAGGCCGGCGGCAAACCTGTCGACCTGTTCCTGCAGTTCCTGCCACGTCCAGCGCCTAGCGATTGAGCAGAATACCGCAGCTTCCCGGTCGCCATACTGTTTAACGGTACGCGCCAGAAATTCCGGTATGGTGACGTCATCCAGTGGCGGAGTGGACCGTCCGCGAACATAAGACAGACCGTGTGCCGGCCGGCTCTGGTCCTGCTCGGAAGCGCGCGACATTACATCCGTTTCCAGTCACCAGACTGCTCGAACGCTGCAGCTGCCCTGTATATGGTTGACTCGTCATAATGACGCCCGATCAGCATCATGCCCACCGGCAACCCGTCGATCATACCGCAAGGAATGCTCATGGCCGGGTGGCCGGTAACGTCAAAGGGTGCGGTATTCGGGATCATTTCGAATGCTCTCTGGCAATACAGCGCAAGCGAGGCGTCCGATGGCGGCAGAGGCGTAGCCTTCATCGGTGTAGTGGGCATCAGCAGGATGTCGTAGGAACTGAGCAACGCATTATAGGCATCCCTGAGCTTGCGCGACAGGTTCTGCGATTTCGCATAATAATGGCCCCGGTGATGCTTGAGAAAATACTGACCGATGAACATGCATATCTTGAGCGAGTCTGAAAGCTCGTCTGCCCGTGAACGCCAGTTGGCATGATAGTCGAGCAGGCTGGTTGTGTAGAGACCTTTCCAGCCGGTCCCCATGCCATTTCCCTTCATCATCTGGTTGGTAAGACCCTCGATTGCAATCGGCGTCCAGATAGCTGCTCCTGCCCGATGCATCGGAATGGAAATCTCGTCAACCGTGGCACCAAGTTTCTTGAACGCTGCAGCAGCAACGCGCACCTTGTCATCGACATCGGCCTCCGAGGCCGCCAGGCCAAACCCCTCCTTGACGACCCCGATGCGCATGCCGCTGACGCCTCGACCCAGACTTGCAGTGTATTTGTCGACCTGCACATTATACTGGCGCGGATCCAGGCCGTCTTCTCCAGCCAGCACTTCCAGCATCATGGCATTGTCGCGAACATTGCCGGTCATTGGTCCGGTATGATCGATGGTGTTTTCAATCGGCATCACGCCGCTATAAGGCACCAGACCATGGGTCGGCTTCATGCCATAGCAACCGCAGAACGATGCCGGCATGCGGATTGACCCGCCCTGGTCGCCACCAATTGCCATTTCCACCTCACCGGATCCGACCAGCGCCCCTGAACCCGATGATGAACCGCCGGCAGAATAGCCGCGCTTGTGCGGGTTATGCACTGGTCCGGTTGCATTGGTATGACTGCCACCCGACAGGCAGAAATATTCGCAATGCGACTTGCCGACGATGGTTGCACCAGCGTCCAGAAGGCGTGTGACAATGGTGGCATCAATATCCGGTGTATAGCCTTTGAGCGTTGAAGCACCGTTCATCATCGGCACGCCGGCCAGGCACACATTGTCTTTCAGGACCACTTTTTTGCCCGTGAGAGCACCACGCGGCGCGCCTCTTACCTCGGTCTTTATATACCATGCATTGAGTGGGTTTTCCTCTGCCGACGGCCGGTACCCGGCCGTACGCGGATAGTCCACCCGCGGCAGGTGATCCGGCATTGCATCAACTTCGTCATAGGCCTGCAACGTACCTTCCATCACATCAAGAAATTCAGCGACACGTTGGTCCGACATGTTCATGCCGAAGCCGTTGACAATAGTCCTTAACTGGCCGTGGGTTGGCCTTCTGACTGACATTGATTTGTGACCTTCGTATGAGTGTGTTTGGTTCGGGTCGGGACTGAATTCGGATGAAACTTGCCGTTGCGGCGGTCCACCGGAGTCATAATTCGCAGGGGCTTTCACACTGGCAAGCGGCGAAGCAGCAGCTTTGACAGGTTGATCATCGTCCGAAGACGGGCGCCGTGATTTGCCTGCTCCGAAGCCGACAAACTCCTCTATCAGCCCGGGATCACCGGATTTCACGTCGCTCATTTCACCTATGATTTCGCCTTTTTGAAGCAAGGTAATACGATGCGAAAGACCGGTGATGAACTCTAGATGCTGCTCAACCAGAATGATCGAGATATCCCGCCTGCGATTGAGGTTTTTCAGCAGAACTGAAATTTCCTCGATGATCGACGGTTGAATGCCTTCGGTTGGCTCATCCAGCAGGATCAATTGCGGTTCAGAAATCAGTGCCCGGGCGATTGCCAGCAGCTGCTGTTCGCCGCCACTGAGTGTTCCGCCATCACGCTCCAGCAGTCGTTCAAGCCTTGGAAAGTCCTGCAGGATATGGCGGATCGCTTCTTCTTCATCCTCGCCATGGGCTGCAATGCCCATGCGCAAATTGTCGAACACCGACAGGTTCGGA
The DNA here is from genome assembly GCA_041690095.1 of Anderseniella sp. Classification (GTDB taxonomy): domain Bacteria; phylum Pseudomonadota; class Alphaproteobacteria; order Rhizobiales; family Aestuariivirgaceae; genus Anderseniella. The sequence goes on along the minus strand of JBDNEZ010000510.1, from coordinate 3,860 downwards.
AATATCCCGCGGCCCTGGGGAACATAAGCCAACCCCATCAAGTTGCGCTCATGCGCGGGCTCTCGTGAAATATCCACACCATCGAACACAATTGTGCCGGCTGACGCAGGAATCAAACCCATGATGGTCTTCAACAGCGTGGTCTTGCCCATGCCGTTGTGTCCAAGCACACCAACAATCTCGCCCTCGCCGACTTGAAAGTCGACACCATGCAGTATCGGCACCCGGCCATAACCGGCACCCAGACCCTTTATCTCAAGAAGATTGTTTTTGGTCATGATGTGCCGTGCCCCAGATAGACGTCACGCACCCGCGGGTCGGCAGTCACCACGTCCATGGTGTCTTCGATCAGGATTCGTCCTTCATGAAACACCGTCACCTTGCTTGAAATCATGCGGATAAACTGCATGTCATGTTCCACAACAATCATCGTCGCCTGCTGGTTGATCTCGCGGATTATCTCCACTGTGCGTTCTACTTCGTCATGGGTCATGCCGGCAGCCGGTTCATCCAGCAGGACGAGCCACGGTTCGGCAGCCACCACCATGCCCAGTTCCACCCATTGCCGCTGGCCATGAGCCAGCAGTCCAACCAGGTCTGTACGAATGTCGCCCAGCTTCAAACGCTCGACAGTCTCGTCGGTCAGTGAACGCGCCCGCGCTGCCCCGTGCCAGCGCCGTGCCGCCAGCCAGATGTTCTCATTGACGCTCAAGCCATCAAAAACGCTGGGGACCTGTGTCTTGATGCCGACACCGAGCCGCGCAATCTGGTGAGGCAGGCGCCCGGTGCCATTGAAGTCGCGAATGATGACATCACCCGAAGTAGGCGCCAATTGTCCGGTGAGGCATTTGAAGAATGTGCTCTTGCCCGCGCCGTTCGGACCAATCAGGCATCGCAGTTCATGTTCGCGCAGGTTGAAATTGACCTGGTCAACAGCCTTTACGCCCCCAAAGTGCATGGACAGATTACGGGCTTCGACGACGACCTCACTTTTCATCGGCGGCCCCCTGCAACTCGTTGCTTCGCCTGCTGCGCCGACGTCTGACCTTCAGCTCGCGTCGCTGCATGGCACGGCGCGATCGGGCGCTGTCCCACCAACCGATGAATGTTGGCAGAATACCCCTTGGCACCGCCAGAACGAATGTGATGAGGATCAGGCCCAGCATCAGATTGTTGTTCAACACACCTTGCGTACCCAGCCAGGAGGTCAGGTAGAACACGGCAAACGACCCCATTACCGGACCGGCGAGAGTTCCACGTCCACCGACAATGACCCAGATAATTACCAAGGCGGAATTATACAGGTTGAAAATGTCTGGCGTGATACGACCGACACCGTTGGCGAAGATGATGCCGCCTGCCCCGGCAATGGCACCGCCGATGGTAAACATCGCCAGTTTGTAGAACCGGGTGTCGTAGCCGATCAGTTCCGCCCGCAGTTCATTTTCGCGGATGGCCACCGCAACCCGACCGAAATGGGTCTGTATCAACCACGCACAAATTATATAACCGATGATGAGCGCTGCCATGCCCACGTAGAAGACATGCTCGGGAAACAGCGGCATATAGGGAGACCAGGGCAGATTCAGAGGTGGCGCGGTAGCGCCGTTGAAACCGCCCAACAGCGCATTGCCGATCTTGTATTCAGGACCAGACGTCCGCCTGAGCAGCGAGTACAGGATCAAGGTGACCGTCAGGGTGATCACCGCCATGTAAACATCACTGACCCTGCCGTAGAACATGAAGTAACCCAGCACGGCGGCAAAAATGGCAGCAACAAGAATTGCAATCAGGACCGCCCAGGACGAACCGCCCAGGTTGACCGCGGCAATTGTATAGGCGTAGGCGCCAACGCCGAAAAACGCGGTCTGCCCGAAACACAATATGCCGCCATAACCCCAGATCAGACCCAGACTCAAGGCAAGTATCGCAAGTGCAATCGCGGTTGACAGGTTGATGTTGGTGAACAGTTCCAGCACACCGGGTGCGCCAAGCGTGAATATCACACCTGCCAGCACAAGTGCAGCCCGCCAGCGGTTTTCGCGCGACCAGCTCACAGGCTTTTCCTGAAAAAGCGGCCCGTGATACCGGTTGGAAGAAGCCTGATAAGTATGATGGCGGTTACCAGCAGAGCAACTTCACCAAGCGTTGGCCCGGTCACGAACGCCATGATCCCATTGATACCGCCCAGCAGAGCTGAAGCCGCCGTAGTGCCTGCCAGAATAGAGGCGCCGCCGCTGATGACCGTGATGAACGCCTTGGCAATATAGGTTGCACCAATCGATGGCAGCACACCGGTGACTGGCGCCAGAAGGCCTCCGGCGAGACCCGAAACCGCCGCTCCAAGTCCGAACGTGATCATGTAAATGCGTTTGGTGGAAACGCCCAGTGCCGAGGCCATGTCGTCATTTTGCATGGTGGCGCGTGCGACAAGTCCAAGCTTGGTCAGCTTGAGAACTGCATACACCAGTAACAACAAAACGACCGTAACCCCAATCAGGAACAGTTCGTAGGCGCTGGATGAATAATCACCGATATTGATGACCCCAAGCGGCGGCGAGACAGTCGTTGCTGTCTGGGCACCGAAAATGGACGTCACAAGCCCGACAAACAACAGGCTCAGCCCCCACGTCGCCAGCAAGGTGTCAACCATCCGCCCATACAGGAACTGTATCAACAGGCGTTCGACAAGGACGCCGATAATGCCGACAACCAGCGGTGCCAAAACCAGCATGGCGAACCAGAGATTGACGCCGTGATTGGTTGATATGACGACAGTGTAGCCGCCCAGCATGAGGAATTCGCCATGGGCCAGATTGATAATCCGCATCATGCCGAAAATGATCGCCAGCCCGAGGCTGATCAGCACAAGGCTGGCGATGCCGTAAACAATCTGCAATGCGAGTGCAAAGACCAGATCCACGCGAGATATTCCCCATGTCCAGGCGCAGCGAAGCGCTATGTTACGTAATGCTCTCTACTTGATACCGGCCGCTTCCAGACCGTTCTCGAAATAGAACTTGGCCTGATCAGGATTCGCTTTCAGGTCGCAGACCAGCAGGGTGTCCGTCGGCGGTTGCGCGGTGTGAGTCTCCACGATATTGAACGTCTGGTCGCTCAACTCTGCCAGATAAACGTTCAGCACGCCGTGATGTGTTTTCGGATCAAGTGAAATATTGCCGCTTGGACCGGCAAGGCTGATGCCGCTTTCAAGCGCCTCGATTACCTCCATGCGGTCGGCAGTTTCAGCCATCCTGACAGCTTCAGCCCAGAGCTGAATACCTTCATAGCTGCGGGTTGCCAGCTCGTTGAGATATGGGGCATCGGCACCAAATTTGTCCTTGAAGCGCTTTACAAAGGCAGCATTGTCATCGCCCGGCACTTCCTGGAAATAGGAATAGGCAGCCAGAATACCATTGCCTTCTTCTGCCGAGATCAGCTTGTGCTCGTTGCCAACACCAAAGGTTGTGGACGCTATCGGCACAGACTTGTTCATGCCGGCCGCCGCATACTGGCGATAAAACGAAATATGCGCACCACCCACCAGTGCAGACCACACCATGTCCGGCTTGGCCGCCTGGATTTTCTTGATTGTCGGACCGAAGTTGGTCACATCAAGCGGGAAGAATTCGATATCGGGGACTTCGCCTCCATTGTCAGTAACGTACTTCTTCACCCATTGCGCGGTGATCTGACCGTAATTGTAGTCGGCCGCGATGATGTAGACCTTCTTGCCAAACTTGTTCATGGCATACGGCACCAGTTTCTCAACCGTTTGAGCGGGCGTCGAACCGGTGCAGAAACAATTCCTGTCGCACACGCCGCCTTCGTACTGGGTATTGTAGAAATACAACGTTTTG
>JBDNEZ010000509.1:0-4113 GCA_041690095.1 Anderseniella sp. | reverse complement strand
GATTATCAAGGATGATGCGATTACCGAGCTTGCCACACAGGCACCACAGGACAAGGCGGGCCTGTCAAAACTGCGTGCGCTGCCGCGGGGGCTGGCAGATGGTGGACTGGGAGATGAAATCCTGCGGGCAATCAAGGCGGGCCTTGCAATGCCAAAGGACAAATTGCCCCCCCTTGAACCGCCAAGAGGCCATCAGCCGGAAGGCGCATCAGCGATCGCCGATATACTGAAACTGGGACTGAAGGTTGTTTGCGAACGCGAAAACATCGCGCCGCGCCTGATTGCCAACGCCGCCGATATCGAGGAATTTGCCGGCAATGGCGGACAACATCTGCAGATGATGCGGGGCTGGCGGCATGAGCTGTTCGGCGAAGTCGCGCAAGGCCTGAAAACCGGCAAGCTGGCAATCGGCATCCGTGACGGCAAGGCGGATATTTTCAACGCCTGAACACAGTTTATACCAGCACAAGCTTGATGACGTAGGCAACCGTGCCCACAACGGCGACGCCGGCCAGCCAATAGCCGACGAACCACACCCATTTACTGGCCAGGGACGGCATCAGTGATAGCCCTCGTCCGGGTCTACCTTGCCGCGAAACACCCAATAGGAATAGGCCGTATAGGCCAGAATCAGCGGCACCAGCACGACAGCTCCGACCAATGTGAAGACGAGGCTTGAATGTGGTGCGGCCGCTTCTGCAATCGTCAGGCCCGGTGGAACGATATGCGGATAGAAACTGATGCCAATGCCGGCGAAACTCAGGATGAACAAGGCCACTGAAGCCAGAAACGGCGTTGCGTCGTGCTTGTCCCGGAGCCCTGTGTAAAGCTTCCAGGCCACGCTGGCGACAAGCACAGGCACAATCGCTGAAAATATCGCTGTCGGCCAGGCAAACCAGCGTTCGGCGTAAACCGGATCCAGAAACGGCGTGATGGCGCTGAAAACCCCAATGAAACCGAGAGTGACGACCGCCAGCATCCGGGCTCTTGCTCGCATCCTTTCCTGCAGGGATCCGGTTGTCTTGTAGATCAGCCAGGTTGCGCCCAGCAGCGTGTATCCGAACACCACAGCGATACCCGTCAACACGGAAAATGGCGTCAGCCAATCCCACCAGCCGCCAGCATAGGCGCGGTCGGCTATGGTGATGCCCTGCACCAGCGCACCCAGTGCGATACCCTGCATGAACGCGGCGATCAGTGATCCACCCAGAAAGCCCCAGTTCCACAGAAACTGTCCGCGCTTTGTGCGCCAGCGGTATTCAAAGGCGACCCCGCGAAACACCAGGGCCAACAGCATGATGGTCAAAGGCATATAGAGCGCCGGCAGTACCGTGGCATATGCCAGCGGGAATACCGCTAGCAATCCGGCCCCGCCCATGACCAGCCAGGTCTCGTTGCCGTCCCATACCGGGGCTACCGAATTCATCATGACGTCGCGATCATGCTTGGCATGTTCAACCGAGAACAGCATTCCGACTCCAAGGTCAAAACCATCCAGCACGACATACATCAACACGGCAAATGCGATAATTGCGGCCCAGATATGGGGAAGATCAAATACCATTGCCTGCGCCCTCCTGCCCGGCCGTCTGTGCGACAGGCGTGATCCCTGCGCTACGCAACGGACCCTGTGTGAGGTCCGCGCTGTCTCCCGTGCCAGGTGGTTTGTTCATCATTCGCATTATGTAGAACATGCCTGCCCCGAATACGAAAAAATACACGATGATGAAAGCAATCAACGATGTGGCCACAGCCGGCGCCTGTATCGGGGCGAGCGAGTCACTGGTCCGCAGCAGGCCATACACGGTGAATGGCTGGCGACCAACTTCCGTTGTCACCCATCCCGCCAGCACGGCGACAAACCCGGACGGTCCCAAGGCGATTGCTGCCATGTGCAACCAGCTGTCGCGGTACAGCACATTGCGCCAGCGCGCCCACAGACTCCAGATGCCGAGGCCAAGCATGGCCAATCCCAGTCCAACCATGATCCGGAAGCTCCAGAACACGATGGCAACCGGCGGCTGGTCGTTCTCATCAATAGTGTTGAGACCCTCCAATGGACCATTCAAATCATGCGTCAGGATCAGGCTGGACAGTTTCGGGATTTGAATGGCGTAGTCGATGCGTTTTTCCGCCTGGTTGGGAATACCGAACAGGATCAATGGCGCGCCGTCCGGATAGCTTTCGAAATGTCCTTCTATCGCCATCACCTTGACCGGTTGGTGTTCAAGCGTGTTGAGCCCGTGCAAGTCGCCGGCGAAAATCTGGATGGGTGTTACCAGAACCGCCATCCACATGGCCATGGAGAACATCACCCGGGCAGGTTTCTGCCGCCTGTCCTTCAGCAGATGCCATGCGCCAACCGCTCCGACAACCAGCGCAGTCGTGAGAAACGCAGCCAACACCATGTGAACCAGCCGATATGGAAACGATGGATTAAACACGATCGCCCACCAGTCCTGCGGCACAAACTGCCCCACTTCGTTGATCGAATAGCCAGTCGGCGTCTGCATCCAAGAATTAACCGACAATATCCAGGTGGCTGACATGAGGGTGCCGAGTGCGACAATGGTTGTTGCAAACATATGCAGCCTGTCGCCAACGCGCGTGCGCCCGAACAACATTATACCAAGGAAGCCTGCCTCCAGAAAGAAGGCGCTCAATACCTCGTAAGCCATCAACGGGCCGAGAATTGGCCCTGTCTTGTCGGAGAACACGCTCCAGTTGGTGCCGAACTGATAAGACATCACGATGCCTGACACGACCCCCATGCCGAAGGCCACGGCAAATATCTTCTTCCAGTATTCAAACAGGGCGAGGTACGTCTGATCGCCGGTTTTCAGCCATAAGGCATTGAGCACGGCGAGATAGCTGGACAACCCGATGGAGAATGCCGGAAACACAATGTGAAAAGACATCGTGAACGCGAATTGAGCACGCGCAAGCAGTTCTGCCGTGACGCCATCAAACATCCATCATGTTCCCGGTTTGATTGAATTGACTTGATCTCCACGATAGGCTGCCCGCCAGGCCGGCACATCGGCAAATACTGTCGCAGGGCCAAATCGCCGCAAGACCGAAATGATCTAAAGCGTGTTGCGCTCAATAGGTCAACCGAGGCGTATATCCGGCTCAAGGCCCATGGCGGCTGCAAGCTGGTCCAGCTTTTTGGCAACTGACTCACCATATAGATCCGACAGTTTCTTCGGTATGTCGAGCACCAGCTTCCTGCCTTCAATGAACAGCTTGATCTTGGGCAGCAGACCCGTCATAGCGCCGGTCAGCACATAGGCAAGCCGCATGGCGCCGGCCAGTATGCGGGCGCGCTCCAGCCAGTCTTCAGGGATCAGATCAATAAATTCGCGCGGTGCATGCTTCGAGTTGATCCCCTGATAACGGTAGAAGACGGCCAGAGCCAGGAATAACCGGCCGGGATGATCGACCCCGACGATCGAAGCCTGCGAAATGATGGTCAGCGCACGGCCCGAGCGATAGTCGGGATTTGCCCGCCATGATATGTCAGCCATCATGCAGGCGGCATGACGCAACCGGCGTTCCTCGTCGGTTTCGACTTGCTTGTCACCGGCAAACAGGGCGTTGGTCCATTCACACAATTCCAGCTCGTGATTGGGCGAACGGGCATAACGTTTGGCAAAGTCCCAGCTGGCGTTCAGCAACGGATCGGTATCACGTACGCGCTTCTTGAGTTTGCCAAACAGCAGTCCTTCACGGACCCCGTAGATCGACGTCACCATATTCTTTGGTTCGGAACGAGCCAGCAACCGTTCCAGCACCAGGGCGGCCAGCGGCAGTGTTTCAGACCGGCTTTTTGATACCGCATCAATTCCCTTGAGCGTGTCGGGCGAAAGCCGAGACACAAAGTCAGCCAATGACAATGCCGTAGACCGATCCATCGTGTATCCCTGCACGATGATCAAGGGATAGTGGATCTGGGTCATGTGCAGGCGCGCCAGATTCCGCCAGGCACCGCCGACGCCATAAAACGTGCGACCATCCAGGTTTTGCAACAGTTTCGCCCGGTCGAGCTGCGCATCAATGTATTGCCTGGCGGCTTCAATGTCTGTGCCTGCTTCCCCCCAAATCCGCAAAGGG
>JBDNEZ010000508.1:0-4045 GCA_041690095.1 Anderseniella sp. | reverse complement strand
GCGCAAAAGTCAGCAGCGGAGAACCTTCCAGGTCACCCGGCATCAGAAACCGTCCCGGCGGCAGGGTGGACAGGGAAACTTCATCAGTACGGCATGATGCCAGATATGCCGTGAACAGTTTGGCTGCGCGTTGTGCATCGGCCTCGCTGGCCGGCGCTGTAGCTTCAAGTGTGCGCAGATGAGCCAGCCACTGGCTTGCGAGACCCAGGCGCGGTTCGCGTTGACTGGCTGCCAGTGTTGCTGCTGACCATTGTGCATATGACTGTGTCATCAGCGGCAGGTCGAGCAGCCATTCGCCGGGGTAATCGATGATGTCTACATGCAGTTTGGATCGCTGCAGGTTGCGCGCAATGAAACCGGATGCTTCGTATTCTATGGTCAACCGGAGTTGTGACAGCCGGTTGGTGCTGCGCGGCCAGTGCCGGTCCTTGCCGGTGAGGGCTTCGACATGGTCTTCATAGGCAAACCTCGGGACATCATCGTCGGGTTGCGGCTCGAGATATACCCGGTTGATGCGGCCTTGCGTGAGACTGGCGAAAAGCGGCAGGCGGCCGCCATGCAGCAGGGCATGAACCAGGGCTGCAATGAATACCGTCTTGCCGGCTCGTGACAGACCGGTCACGCCGATGCGCAAGCTTGGAGAGACCATGCCGGTGGCAAAATCTTTCACGCCACCAGCAGCATTGCGCGCCTCGTTCATCATGCCTGTCAGAAACGAACTCAATTGATCCCCCGGTACTGTGTTGCCAGCTTGGCATATGGTGTTTTCCGGGCGGGCAGTCAAATCCGGAGTTGATCGGGCCCTTGTTCTTCCCGGCTTTTACAGACAATCGCGTGCCACCACGAGTTTCGGGCGCCAAGTGTGCTGAGTTCAGGTCACGTCGCGTGGCCTCCAGAATGCCCTGATGGTGCCCCTGGTGCGAGGCAGTGCAGACCAGTTGGCCATGTTGTACTCGATATGGGTAAGGGCTGCAGTGGGGTATTTTGCTGACAGGCCGGCCCTGGCCTCGACATTTCCATCATCATCACCAGTGTGCAGGGCGAACGCCTGAACACATGGATTGTGCCCCACAACCAGCAGGCACGAATGGTTGCCGCCGTGCTGGGTTATGGCGCGCTCGATGGCTTCGCCGTCACCAAAATCATACAGGGTCGGTACTTCGGTTATCGGAACATCCCGGGCCATCGCAGCCACTGCCAGCCAGGCCGTATGGCGCGCGCGGACTGCTGTCGATGTCAGGCACGCGCCAGGCACCAGCTTCGTGTCGCGGATAAACTTGCCCATCAAGGGAGCGTTGCGCAGGCCGCGCTTGTTGAGCGGGCGGTCGTGGTCGTCCAGGTCAGCATGATCCCAGTCCGACTTGGCGTGGCGCATGAGCAGCAAGGTTTTCATGAACGCAAGTTGAGCATGGGGCAGGGGTGGCGGCAAGGGCGTTTGTATCTGGCTGAAGCCCTGGAGTAGAGTGATGGTCCAACATCTTTGTGATATCGGTACGACATTTCGCCGGGACTTTCCGTGCCGGACTTCGAGAGGCGTCTACCCGACCATGCGACGACGGGTCATGCGATATTTCGTCAATACTGACTGTACCGAAGCGTCGGTTACTTCACGCCCGGCATGAGCGAGACACAAGCCGGCAGCCAGATCCCACATATCATTTCCGTCGAACGGTTTCGTTACGAAGTAAAGCTGTTTTTCCGGCGGAAAAGACAACATGATCTGTTCGGGGCTCAGATCCGAATAACCGGTTACAAACGCAATCTCGATTGCCGGATCAATGGCGTTGATTTTCGTAGCCGCGGCAGTGCCGTTCATACCCGGTGGCATCCGCATGTCAATAAACGCAACCGCGAAATTCTCGCCTGACGCAGCGGCGTTCCGAACCAGTTCCACGGCTTCTTCACCTTGACCACAGCCTGCAATATCCATGTGCGGATAGTCTGCAAACGGCATGTCTCCAAACAACTCCTTTTCAAGCCGATCAAGCGACTCATCGCTCGGAGCGGTAATTGCCGGTGTGACTATATGGGTATAGGAGCGCCGGATTGCCTGTTCATCATCAACAACCAGAACTCTCGATGTCAGTTGAGTCGTCATTTGTCTCTTCCTGTTTCTACCTCATGCAGCCCTGTCGGCTGAAACGGATTCGAATTTAAGTTGAACGGTAGCGACCGCGCCGTGCCCTTTACCTGGACTGTGGAGTTTCAACTCCCCTCCCATGGTGCGAACGGTGTTGGCACACCAATGCAGACCCAGACCGCCGGTTTTCGTCTTGCGGGTGCTGTAGCCGCGCTCAAAAAGGTTTTTTCGATTGTTTGCCGCGAAGCCTTCTCCGTCATCCTCAATCGTGATGGCTATTTCTCCTTGCCCTTTAACGCCTGCCGTCAGTGTAATGACGCTTGATCTTTTCCTGGTGGCCTGAATGGCTTCGGATGAATTCACCAACAGATTGGAAACCACTTGCCTGAGCAAGAGATGGTTGCCTTCAACAGGAGGGAGATTGTCTGGAATGTCAGTAACGAGTTCCAGTCCGTTAACGATAGGCAGTTCCTTCATTGCCTGTGTCAATACCAGCCCCAGATCGACTTTCTCACACATCAGTTCCGGCCTGTTGACTGCATTATGCGCGTCCAGAATGGTGGAAACTGTATTCACCTCCGTAGTTACGCATTCCAGCAACTCGTACAGTTTGGAGTGATCTTCGCTTACAGCTTTTGTCGCGCCTTGCAGATAGGTCATGACCTTTGCTTTCGTACTCTCGTCGAGCTGGTTGTCATTCAGCTTGGCAAGAGCGATCGACAGCTTCGACAGGCGGCTTTCTTTAATAATTTCCTTGGCCCGCCAGGCTCCAATGCCAATAGGGTTCAGGGTGTTACGGATGTTGTGCATGAGACCCGCCGACATTTCCAGAACACCCGTATAATACGATTGCTGGCGAACCTGCTCGCGAGCCTGATGCAATTGTCTGAATGTATTTCGAACCTCTTTGGCCAGCATGCCAATCTCGTCCTTGCGCGTCACATCCAGGTCCATAAGCAAGTCATCCGATTCGCCTACTTTCAGAACCGATTGCGTCAGCCGTCTGAGTGGATTGATCAGTATACGGCGCAGGGCCTTGGCCATGAGTGCCATCACCAGCAGCGCGCTGATGCTCAATGCGATAACCGTCTTTTTCAACGTCACTGCACCGACAAGGGTTATGTCACGTGCGGTTTGCGACTTGATAATGGCCAGTTTCATTCCACTGTTGCTGACCAGCGGTGAATACACCTCCAGGGTTTGATCACGAACCGCCAGATACTCTTCGTTCAGGCTGATAGAAACTGGAGGGCTCAATCCTACCAGTTCTTGAGGCTTGACCAGGGTAAACGGCACACTTGTTTGCGTCGCAATGCGCGTAACCGTTCCAGCTTTCAGAAACCTGCCAAATACAATACTACCCACTGCCGGGCCTTGGCTTTCGTTATTGAGAATGGGTGCTGAGGCAATCATCATCAGACCCTTGTTGGTCTGGATTATCCCCGTTGAGACATCCTCTTTCCCGTGCTCTGCCTTTCGCAATATGTCGCCTGACCATGCCAATACCGGTCCGAAAGTATCGCTGACACCCAACCGGGTTTCTGCATCTTCATCCAGCACCATGCCCCAACGCAATTTGCCCCTCAGGTCATATGCCAACAGTGCATCCACCTTCAGTGTGGTAAGTGATGTAGGTATGAGATTGGAGTCAACATAGGCTGTGTTGCGATCCTTGATGAACTTGCGTGTATCGTTCCAGAAAGCCCAATCTGTGGATATGCTTTTCAGATAATCAAGTTCTCGATCAATCGCTTTCTTGATTCTGTTCGCGTTGGTAAAGGCCAGTTCCTGCTCAATTTTTACAAATGAGGGTTCGATTGTCTGCTTCAACACCAGAAAATTAAGCCCTAAGGCCTGTCATCAATTAGAGGATTCCCAAATCAATAGATGAGTGATTCATAGGTTGCCAACGTTTTTTGATTGGGAGTTGGCAAATGCACCGTTATGGACTGCGTGATGATCAAT
>JBDNEZ010000507.1:0-4776 GCA_041690095.1 Anderseniella sp. | reverse complement strand
TGTGCGCTGTTTGGCGAAATTGCCCTGTCAGGAGCGCTGCGTCCGGTCGGCCAGAGCGACCAGCGCGCCAGGGAAGCTGCCAAACTTGGCCTGGAGACCATCATCGTCGCGCAGGGCGGCGAGATAAAGCAGCGGTCCGTGCCGGACCTGCGCCAAATGGCCTGTGTCGCCGACCTTGTGGCCTATATCGCAGGACTTCCCAAGAGCTAAAGCGTGTCGCGCTCAATAGGGTCAGGACACCTGAGCCTGTTGACAAATGCGGCAGACATGGCGGTGGCGGCAGCCCTGGTGTCGTCGCTGACGGGCGCAGTGATCCCCCCATCATGTGCGCTGTACCGCCATGGTCGAAATAACCAGTTTACGGTGTGTGTCATACCAAAGGAAACAATTATTGACCCATTTGATGGAGTCAAATCCGATCACTCTGGCAGGCGCTGTGCGCAGCGCGATGCGGTGCATCTCGCAAGCGCCGCAACGCACCAGATGGACGGATTTGGCCCACCGAAGGCCGGTTTTTCGCGCTCTCTGGACGTCGTTATGCTCCCCTTGTGGTCAACCAGACCACCGCGAGAAGCATGCCTGGCCAGTAAACGCGAAAAATCGGTCAAATGAGTCAATAATTATTTCCTTTGGTATAACCCCACTGTCACATTGATTTTGACAGGCTTACATGTCACACAGACCCGACTTGCTGATCACGCGGCGGGCCTGACTCGTAAGTATTGAATGTGTGGACGTGGGTTTGCCGCCTTGACCGCGCCGGCTCATGCCGGGGGAGTTTTTGAACATGTCTTTCACTTGGCTCGATGTAGTGCTGGTCTCAATCATGTTGATTTCCGGTTTTCTGGCAGTCATGCGAGGGTTTTTCCGCGAATTTATGTCGCTTGTAGCCTGGGGTGGAGCCGCAGGCGCGGCTGCGCTGGTCTTGTCAATCCCTGAATTGCGCCAGCAGGCCGCGGCTATCCTGAAACCTTACCTGGACAACAATGACACGTTGATCATCATTGCAATTGCCGGAATCGTGTTCCTGGTGACGCTGATCGTATTGTCGGTCATCACCGTGAAACTGTCCGATTCGGTGCTTGAGTCGGGCGCAGGCCCGATTGACCGGACACTGGGCTTTCTGTATGGACTGACGCGCGGGCTGGCACTGATGGTGATCATGTTCACGCTGTTCATCTGGTATATCCCGCGCGAAAAAGTCCCGACCGAACTGCGTGACGCAGCTACATTGCCGCTGGTTGAGAACTCTGCCTTCTTCCTGGTAGACACCATGCTGACGCTGGGATGGATGCAACCGGATCTGGCGGAAGATCTGAACGGCAAGATCAGAATTTCAAGTGCAGCGCGCTCGCGCAGTGAGACCAGTCGCAGTACGGGCAGCGAAGGCAATACCGGTTATCAGTCCAATCAGCGCAATACTCTCGACCAGATTATTGAAAGCACACAAGGCCAGCAGTAAATGACACAGTCTGCAGCCGGGCACGAATAAAGGCAGAGCAAGATGACCGACGCTCATGACAGACTGACCTTCGATCTTGACATGGATGGCGATAGCCTGCGCGAAGAATGCGGCGTGTTCGGCGTATTCGGCAACGAAGACGCAGCAGCCCTGACAGCACTTGGACTGCATGCCCTGCAACATCGCGGCCAGGAGGCATGCGGTATCGTCTCCTTCGACGGCAAACGGTTTCATGCCGAACGCCGTATCGGGCTGGTCGGCGATGCTTTCTCCAAACCCTCCGTCATGGAACGGCTCAAAGGCCGCGCGGCCGTGGGCCATACGCGGTATTCAACAACAGGCGAACTGGTGCTGCGCAATGTGCAGCCGATGTTTGCAGAACTGTCCACCGGTGGTTTTGCCGTGGCCCACAATGGCAATATCACCAATGGCCTGGACCTGCGCCGCTCGCTGATTGCAGATGGTGCCATCTGCCAGTCGACATCTGACACGGAAGCTGTGCTGCATCTGGTGGCGCGCTCGCGCCAGCGCCATCTGGTCGACCGCTTCATCGATGCGATCAAGGCACTGGAAGGCGCTTATTCGCTGGTCTGCATGTCTGCAAATGAAATGATCGGCGCGCGCGATCCGCTGGGCATCCGGCCTCTGGTTCTGGGAGAATTGAACGGCGCCTACATATTATCCAGCGAAACCTGTGCGCTCGACATTATCGGTGCACGTTTTGTGCGTGAAATTGAAAACGGCGAGGTAGTGGTTATTACCAAAGATGGCGTCGAGTCGCTGAAACCGTTTCCGCAACAGCAGGCGCGTCCGTGTATTTTCGAATACATCTATTTCTCACGGCCTGACAGCGTTATCGGCGGGCGTTCGGTCTATCAGGTGCGCAAGGAAATGGGCCGTGAGCTTGCCCGCGAGTCAGGCGCAGATGTGGACGTTGTGATCTCGGTGCCCGATTCAGGCGTGCCGGCCGCCCTGGGCTATTCACAGGAAGCGGATGTACCGTTTGAACTGGGCATCATCCGAAATCACTATGTGGGACGGACCTTCATCGAGCCAACCCAGCAAATCCGGGCACTCGGTGTAAAACTGAAGCACAATGCCAACCGGGCGGTCATAGAAGGCAAGCGCGTCATGCTGGTGGACGATTCCATCGTACGCGGCACCACATCGGTCAAGATCGTGCAGATGATGCTTGATGCCGGTGCCAAAGAAGTCCACATGGCGATTGCCTCACCGCCCATCACCCATCCGGATTTCTATGGTATCGACACGCCCGAGCAGAAGGCCCTGCTTGCCGCAACCCACACGCTGAAGGAAATGACCGAATATATCGGTGTACAATCACTTACCTTCCTGTCAGTCGACGGCATTTACCGCGCCACCGGTTATGAAAAACGCGACCCCGTGCGTCCGCAATTCACCGATCATTGCTTTACCGGTGACTATCCGACTGCGCTGACAGATTATAACGATGGCGGTAATCCACATCAGTTGTCGTTGTTGGCTGAAGCCGGTTGATATCAATATGCCGGGTCTGACCGCAAGGATGCGATCGAACTGAATTTCAGGAAACCAAGCATGGCAAAATCTCTGGCTGGGCGCGTGGCGCTTGTTACTGGCGCATCACGTGGGATCGGACGGGCCATAGCCTTGAAACTTGCAAGCGAAGGTGCCCACATCATCGCCACTGCCCGCACTGTTGGCGGACTGGAAGATCTCGATGATGCCATTCAGGCCGCCGGCGGGTCGGCCACGCTCGTGCAGCTTGATATCAAGGACTTTGACGGTATCGACCGGCTTGGCACGCCCATTGCCGAGCGCTGGGGCAGGCTCGACATCCTGGTCGGCAATGCCGGCATCCTCGGTTCACTGTCCCCGTTACAGCATTTGAAGCCGAATACCTTTGATGACCTGATGGCGATCAATGTGACGGCCAACTACCGCCTGATCCGGTCACTGGAGCCGTTGCTCAGGGCATCGGATGCCGGACGGGCTGTATTCATAACGTCAGGTGCTGCGCACAAGGCACGCGCCTACTGGGGTGGCTATGCTGTGTCCAAGGCTGCGCTCGAAATGCTGGTGCGCACATGGGCGGCGGAACTTGCAACAACCAATGCAACCGCCAACCTGTTGAACCCCGGCCCCATCGCCACACGCATGCGGCGACAGGCAATGCCGGGGGAAGACCAGGCAACCCTGCCGACACCGGAGCAGTTGGCAGACGCCATGATTTCGGTATGCTTGGCCGAGACAACCGCCAACGGTGCCGTTTACGATTTCAAGGACGGTGCCCTTACAAAACGGAGCTAGACCCTGTTGACAGCTACGAGTATTGCAAGAGCACTGGCAGAGGCGCGAATCCACGGCCGCAAACTGGTCACTTACCCCGGTGACGCGCCTGCCAGCGAGGCGCTGGCATTCTCGATGCAGTGTGAAGCCGCTACAATGACCGGCTGGAAACGAACCGGCTGGAAAATTGGCTGCACCAGTAAATTGGCACAGGACATGCTGCGCGCGACTGGCCCCTTTCCGGGCCCGGTCTATGCGCAGCGTACATTTGTCAACGGGGGCCAGGTACCGATAAGTGCGTCGGCCATTCGGCTGGTTGAACCGGAAATCGCCTTCACCATGGCGCGCGACCTGCCGCCGGGTGTCACGGAACACTCGGTCGACGACGTGCTTGGCGCGACAGCATCGGTTCACTTGTCACTGGAACTGATCAACCGGCGGTTGCCGGGCGGTCTGGAAGACGGCAATATGTGGAACATTGCAGATGGGGGATGCAATGATGCGCTTGTGCTGGGCCCGGCCCATGAGGTGCTACCGGCAGGTGCCTACGCGAAACTGCAACTGACGGTCAACAAAAACGACCAGCCGGAGACGACCGGTTCAGGTGTCAATGCACTGGGCGGCCCGGACATTGCGCTGACCTGGCTGGCAAATTATCTCAACACCCACTCCAGGATGCTGAAATCGGGAGATGTGATCACCACCGGCGTGGTAACCGGGCTGGTCTATGTTGCAGCCGGTGACGAGATTACCAGCGCCTGCCCACAGCTCGGCACAGTCAGCGCCCTGTACAAATAGAATCACTACAGTCGCTTAGAGCAATATGCATCCATATGGATGCATAAAATTGCTCTAACACTTTGGAATCGAGCATTTTTATCCGAACAGATGATTCCATCTGAACGGATAATGCTCTAGCGTTGTTTCTTCGCCTTGTGGGCATACGGGTTTTTACCCTCGCGCAGGTTTATGCGTATAGGTATGCCCCAAAGGCCAAAATCTTCACGCAAGCCATTGATCAAATA
>JBDNEZ010000506.1:0-3049 GCA_041690095.1 Anderseniella sp. | reverse complement strand
GAATGGAAATGATGAATACCGCCACAAACGCACAATAGGCAAGGCAGCTCATGTCAAAACGCCTGGACGGTTTCGGCTGATAGACCACTGAGCGCGCTGTCAACAGCGCCACCTGCTTGCGCTGCACCATACGGTCGACAACATAGGCAACCAGCGCCGGGATCAGCAGCACGACGGAGACCACCGCCCCCATCTGGAAATTCTGCTGGCCGATCACCTGCTTGTAGATGTCCACCGCCAGCATGTTGTACTGCCCGCCGATCACTTTGGGCAGGCCGAAGTCGGTAATCACCAGGTTGAACACCACAAACGCTGCCGAAATCAGGCCATAGCGCGCGCCGGGAATGGTCACTGTCCAGAAGGTGCGCCACTTGCTGGCGCGCAGCGACACAGCCGCCTCATACAGCCGCGCGTCCGAAATCGACAGCGCAATCAGAATGATGATCATGGCGTGCGGGAAAGTGAAGAACACCGAGCCCACCACGATGCCGATCGGCCCGTAGATGCTTTCGCCCATCAGAAACTCCTTCAGGAACCCCTGATTGCCGAACAGATAGACCAGCGCGATGCCGGGCAGCAGTGACGGCACCAGGATGGGTGCCATGGCAATGACCCGGAACACGCCCTTGAACGGCATGCAGCTTCGACACAGCGCATAGGCAAAGCCAAACGCCAGTGACACCGTGATGAGCGTCGAAACCAGCGCGATGAACACCGAGTTCTGGATCGACTGAAACAGCGCCGGTGTCGAAAAGTAAGTCGCAAAATTAGCAAGGCCGTATTCCTGAATCGGGCGGATCACAACCTTTCGGAATGTGTTTGAGTCAAACTCCACCGGGTTAGTGCCGGCAAACCGTTCAGACCCGACCAGATAGACAGCAGTGTCATCAAGGCCGCGCAACCGGTATTTCACCGGGCTGCGGAAACTGAAATCGGGGAAGAATTGGGTCAGGGTCAGTCGCCCGTCAGTGCTGGTCGAAAGATCACCTTCAGTGATGAAGTTGCCGCGATCATTCAACTGCTTCAGGATCACCGCAGGCTGGTTGAAGGCACCGCTGTCATCACTGACCTGCACCTCGAACTGCGTCAGGTCAAACCGGCTGGCCTCGAACGCTTTGGACAACATCGCATACAACGGCATGGCCAGCGCCACGATCAGGTACACAGCCAGCACGACCATGTAGCCGCGCATGATCCAGTCATCGGAGCCCAGTTTCGGCTTGATGCGTTTTTTGGCACTAATGCCGGCGCCCAGCGCGTCAAGGCTGCTCATTATTCCGTCTCCGGCCCGGCAGCAAACACCTTCAGCCGGTCTCGGGGTAATTCGATGCGCATGCGTCCGCCAACCTGAATATCCATGCGGCGCACTGCATTGATCGAGAAATCAGCCACAATCTGCCCGGCACCCAATTCGGCACTGCTCAGTCTGGCCCGCCAGAACGAACCAAGAAACTCCATCTCATCGACAGTGGTTTCAACCTTGTTTCCCGGCGTCTTTACCTTGTCCGGTGCGCCCGGTGAACGGGCCCTGTCGCCTTGCGGAATGATGTCTTCAGGCCGGATGACGGCAATCACCTTGTGACCGTCGCCATGGGCATGGCTGGCACAGGCAAACCGTCGCTTGCCGATTTTGACGCCTTTGCCGTTATTATCCGCCACGCCGGTAATCTGGTTCGTCTCGCCGATAAAATCTGCCACAAACAGCGAGATCGGTTCGCGATACACATCCGTGGGCGTACCCACCTGTTCAATGACACCATGGTTCATCACCACGATGCGGTCTGCCATAGCGAGCGCTTCTTCCTGATCATGCGTCACCATGATGGTCGTCACATCCAGCTTGCGCTGCAGATCCTTGACCTCATGGCGCAGGTGCACCCGTACCTTGGCATCCAGTGCCGACAGCGGTTCATCCAGCAACAAAAGCCCCGGCGACATGGCGATGGCGCGTGCCAGAGCAATGCGCTGCTGCTGCCCGCCGGACAATTGTGCCGGATATTTTCTGGCCTGTTCCGGTAGCCCGACCAGTTCCAGCAATTCAGCCACGCGCTTGTCAATATCGGGTCTGGAAATGCCGGAATTTTCAAGCCCGAAGGCGATGTTCTTTTCAACCGTCAGATTGGGAAACAGCGCATAAGACTGGAATACGATACCGAAATCACGTTCCGATGGTGGCAAGGCGGAGATGTCCTTGCCATCCTGAAAGATCGCACCGGTAGTCTGGATGTCCAGACCGGCAATCGCTCTGAGCAGGGTTGTCTTGCCGCAGCCTGACGGGCCGAGGAAGCAGACGAACTCACCGCGGTTCACTTCCAGTGAAATATCCTTCAGTGCAAAGAAGTCACCGAACGCCTTCCAGACATTTTCAATCTTCAGATAGGTTTGCGTTTTACTTGCCTGCCCCATTCGCTTTTCCCCGCGCAGCAGCCCCTGTGGGTGGCCGGTATTGCTCAGCACCACATTACCATACTTCAGAGGCACCGGCGATCAACCGGTGCCTCGTCTGCTGTTTGCTTGCTAGCCCTTTGGCTCCGACTTGGAGTCGTAGCGCTTTTGCCACTCATCCAGAATTGTCTTGCGATTATTGGCCGCAAATTCAAAGTCGTTGTCGATCATCTTCTCCAGCAGGTTGTCCGGGAAGTGTTCAACAGGTTTGGCCACGCCAGGATATGCAACCACCGCGTAACCGGAGTTGTACATCTCGTTGGCCTTCTTGGTGATGGTCCAGTCAGCCAGTGTCTTGGCATCGTCCAGATTGTCGGTACCCGCTACGATGGCAGTTGCCTCCATATCCCAGCCCACACCTTCTTCCGGCACGATGATTTCGATTGGTGCGCCGGCTGCCTTTGACTTGGCACCACGGAAGGCGAAGGAGACACCGATTGGAATTTCACCGGATGCAGCCATTTTGCACGGCTTGGACCCGGAATGCGTGTAGGCAGCAATATTGTTGTGCAGACCGTCCATGAACGCCCAGCCATCTTTTTCGCCGAACATCTGCAGCCAGCTGGAGACATCCAGGAAACCGGTGCCGGACGAATTCGGGTTC
>JBDNEZ010000505.1:0-3448 GCA_041690095.1 Anderseniella sp. | reverse complement strand
TGTGAGAGACTCCGACCAGCGTGCACACCACACGGGTTGCATAGGGTTCGGCAAACCGGCTCATGAATTCGCATCTGCCATCTGTCTCAAAATCACGGATCAGTTCATCGGCGAGCAACTGGAACGTCGGGATCATGCCGGCGACCAGCCGTGGCGCAAATGCCGGCGCACCAAGCTTGCGCAACCTGGCATGATCTGCGCCTTCCCGGTTCAACATCATGCGCTTCCACCATTGTGCCCACAGACCGTTTGCCTGATTGTGCTCAGGCCAGCGGTATGATCCCTGCCGCAACAGCGGATGATTGATCATCTGCTTCATTTCCGCGTAGCGCAGCACGGCCACGCCATAAGGCGTTCGCGCCCACCAGTTCTGCTCCCTCGCACGACGCACCGCTTCGGACCGGATGGAAAAACCAATATCTGACGGATCCAGAAACGGCACATCACTGTCACTCTGCGCTATTGTGGACATCACCTTCGCCTGTTCGGTATAACGTAATTAAAACCGAAATTTATCCGGCCATGTGAGGAAACCCAGAATGCCCTACAAAACCACTTGCTCCAATCGAACATGTTTCGGAGAAGCTCGGCAACAATGAACCTCGACCGAATTGACTTCGAGATTCTGCGGCTTTTTCAGAACAACGCCCGGATCATGAACAAGGAGCTGTCAAGCGCCGTCGGGCTGGCGCCGTCGTCGTGCCATGAGCGGATCAAGCGGCTGTGGAGCGAAGGGGTAATCACCGGGACCCAGGCACTGGTGGCGCCTGAAAAACTCGGCTACGCACTTAGTGCAGTGATCTTCGTGAATATATCAAAGGACGGGCAGCAGACGATCGATGAATTGATGGACGAACTGGTCAACATCCCGGAAGTACAACACGTGCACCTGGTTACGGGGCGCTATGACCTGATCATCAATGTCATAGCCCAGGACATGGATCATCTGAAAAAACTGGCCTACACGTTCCTGACCGGCCGCAAGGAAATCAGCCGCTACGAGACCTCGATTTGCTATGACAGCCGCCAGAAAATGATGGTACCCACCAGTTGATAGCGCTCGCGTCGTAATTGCGGAATGAACTGGATCACGTCCGGCTATCAATCCAGAAAGACCGCTTGTGAGGCGGAACATGTACCTCAATCTGGCAATCGTCTTTACCGTTTTGACCACTGCCCTGTTACTGTGGTTGCCACGACTGCATGGATCGGTGACCTGGCGGGCCATGATAACGCCGCTCGCATCCATCATTGGCAGCGGATTTCTGGTGCTCGGCCCCATTCTGGACTCCGAATACGGCATGTATGCACCGCTGGTCATGGGTTGCCTGTGTGTCGGTGCATATCTTTTCGGATCTGCAATTCGCTACAACATGGCGGCACTCGATAGCAGCACGGCAGACGCGACCGGCCTGGTGAGCAAGCTCGAAAGCGCGGCATCATGGTCGCTGGGCTGTGCATACATCATTTCGGTGGCTTACTACCTCAACCTGCTTGGGTCATTCGGGGTCAGTTTCGCCGACTTCAAGGATCCGTTCGAGGCCAGGCTGCTGACGTCGGCCGTGTTCATCATCATCCTGTATGTCGGCTGGACGCGCGGCTTCAGGTCGCTCGAGCATATGGAGTATGTATCAGTGACGGCCAAACTGGCCATTATTGCCGGTCTGCTTGTCGGCCTGGCAGTGTATTTTTGCGGAACAATCCAAAGCAATGGCCTGATCTTCAACGCACCTCAGCGAACCGGTCTGTCCGCCATAGCGCTGGCCTTCGGGCTTATCGTTACAGTCCAGGGCTTCGAGACGTCGCGCTATCTGGGCGCGGAATACGACAGCAGGACCCGCATCCGTTCCATGCAGTGGTCGCAGTGGCTGTCTTCGGCAATCTACATGGTCTACATTCTGCTGATGGCCTATGTGTTTGAGAAAGGCGAGCTCAGACTAACCGAAACGGCAATTGTAGACATGATGTCGATCGTGGCACCAATTCTGCCGGTGCTGCTGGTCGCAGCGGCACTGGCTGCGCAGTTCAGCGCAGCGGTTGCCGACACCAGCGGCTCGGGCGGGTTGATTGCGGAAATGTCGGCCAATCGACTCACCCCGCGCATGGCGTATGCCCTGTTGACCGGCATAGGCTTGCTACTTACGTGGTTTTCAGATGTTTTTCAGATCATCAGTTACGCATCACGGGCGTTTGCCCTGTATTACACGCTGCAGGCCGCCATTGCTGCGGTCACGTCGTGGCGTCAGACGCAACGATGGCGAAGCCTCGGTTTCTCCCTGTTGACTCTGGTTGGCGTTCTGATCATTTGCTTCGGCCAGGCCGTGGAAGTCTGATGCTCGCTGTTTGTCTACAGATAAATTCATCCGATTCAGGCAATGAAATCAGCGTAGAATCGATTTGGCAGGATGCTATTGTTCTGTAATGCGCCAACCCAAGATACTCACAACCTTACAGACCTATAGCTGGAAGCTGTTTACAGCTGACCTGCTTGCGGGCGCGACTGTGGCAATGGTAGCGCTACCGTTGAGCCTAGCCATTGCCATCGCATCCGGTGCTGACCCGGCGAAAGGCCTGGTGACTGCCATTGTCGGCGGCTTCATGATTTCACTACTTGGTGGAAGCCGCGTTCAGATCGGCGGTCCTACAGGCGCCTTTATTGTCGTTGTCTTCGGGGTGATTGCCGAACACGGCTATGACGGCCTTGTGCTGGCAACATTCATGGCAGGCTTCATTCTGCTGATTGCAGGTTATTTTCGAGCCGGCAACCTGATCGCCTTTGTGCCCGAGGCAGTGGTGAATGGCTTCACCATAGGCATCGGCATCATCATCGCCACAAGCCAGTTGAAGGACTTTCTCGGCCTTGCCGTTGACAAGGTACCGGCCGATTTCATGGAAAAACTTCCAGTGCTTTGGGAGGCGCGCGAGACTTTCAGTGCCTCGACGTTTGTCATAGCACTTTTCACGCTTGTTCTGATTGTCCTCCTGCGCCGGGTCGCGCCAAAGTTTCCAGGTCTCATTGTAGCCGTGGGCATCGGCTCTGCCCTGGTCGGGCTGATGAATTTGCCGGTAGACACGCTCAACTCTCGTTTTGGCGAACTGCCAAGCCAATTGCCCTGGCCGCAATTGCCGGACCTGTCGCTATCGCGGTTCGTGGAACTGTTGCCTTCGGCCATCGTCATTGCTTTCCTGGCCGGCGTCGAGTCACTTCTGTCGGCAATGGTTGCCGACAAGATGATAGAGGGCCGTCACCGGCCAAATGCCGAACTCACGGCCCAGGGAGCTGCCAACATAGCCTCGGCATTGTTTACCGGCCTGCCTGCGACAGGTGCGATTGCACGAACCGCAACCAACGTCAAAGCCGGCGGCCAGACGCCCGTAGCTGGCGTTATCCATGCGTTCATCATCTTACTTGTGATGCTGATGGCTGCTCCTCTGGCAGGCTATCTTG
>JBDNEZ010000504.1:0-2988 GCA_041690095.1 Anderseniella sp. | reverse complement strand
GCATTTCGGATGAGTATCATGTCATTCGACATATGTTGAATCTTGAAACCGTGAACACATATGAAGGTGCACACGACGTTCATGCCCTCATCCTGGGCCGGGCACAAACCGGCATTCAGGCGTTCTTCTAATTCACCACCAAAAACTGGAGGCTTAAAACAATGGCTCTCGAACTTCCCGATCTCCCTTATGCCTATGATGCGCTTGGTCCTTACATGTCCAAGGAAACCCTTGAGTTTCACCACGACAAGCATCACCAGGCCTATGTCACCAATGGCAACAACCTGCTGAAAGATTCGCCGCTTGCCGGCAAATCGCTGGAAGACATTTGCAAGGCCGCCTTCAAGGACGGTAAAGCCGGTCTGGTCAACAATGTTGGCCAGCACTACAACCATCTGCATTTCTGGAACTGGATGAAACCCAATGGCGGCGGCAAGAGCCTGCCAGCAGCGCTGCAGGCAGCCGTGGACAGCGACCTTGGCGGTTATGACAAGATGCGCGAAGACTTCATCAATGCCGGCGTTACCCAGTTCGGCTCCGGCTGGGCATGGCTGGCCGTCAAGGACGGCAAGCTTGCCGTCATGAAGACCGCCAATGGCGAAAACCCGCTGATGCACGGTGCAACCCCCATTCTGGGCTGCGATGTGTGGGAGCATTCCTATTACATCGATTATCGCAATGCGCGCCCGAAATACCTGGAAGCCTGGTTCGACAACCTGGTGAACTGGGAGTATGTCGAGCAGTTGCATTCTGCTGCCTGATAAACAGCATCCGGATTGCAAAATCACGAGACGGAGCCTTCACAGGCTCCGTTTTTTTGTGCCGACGCCGCATTGTACCCAAAGAATCGCAACACACCCCTATCACACATCCTTTAGCTCTGCTAAAGCCTGTTGCCATGAAACTCGATGAATGGCTCAGGCAGGCTGACACGACCAAGGCGGACTTTGCGCGCGCGCTGGATATTTCCGCCGGGCGCATTTCGCAGCTTCTGTCCGGCGACACGCCGTCGCTCGACCTGGCCGTTAAAATTCAGCGCCTGACCCGCAACAAGGTCAAGCCGGTGGATTTTTCGCCCCACCTTGAAGGAGAAGATGACATGACCAGTTTGCTGGATACCGTTGCAAGCGCGATTGCCGCCATCAAGGCCGGTGAAATGGTCGTTGTGGTCGATGACGACGACCGGGAGAATGAGGGCGACCTGATTGCCGCTGCCTCCAAGGTCACAAGCGAGCAGATGGCCATGATGGTGCGCCACGGCTCCGGCATTGTGTGTGCGCCGATGACGCGCGAAGACGCGCGGCGCCTCAAGCTGGACCCGATGGTATCTGACAATGACGCCCCGCTCGGCACCGCCTTCACGGTATCGATCGACTACAAGCAGGGCCTGACCACCGGTATCTCGGCGAGGGAGCGCAGCGCCACAGTGCATGCCCTTGCCAACGCCAATGTGCATGCTGAAGATTTTGTGCGTCCAGGTCATGTGTTTCCGCTGATCGCCAAGCGCGGCGGTGTGCTGATGCGTTCCGGCCATACCGAAGCTGCCGTCGACCTTGCCCGGCTTGCCGGTGAACCAGCGGTCGGTGTGATCTGCGAACTGGTCAATGATGACGGCACTGTCAAGCGTGGCCAGCAGGTAACCGACTTCGCGCGCGAACACGGTTTTAAAATCATCTCCGTGGCCGACCTGATCGCCTATCGCCAGCAGCGCGAACGCCTGGTGGAACGCGACAGCGAGTTCCAGGTGGACACCCCTGCAGGTCCGGCAAACGGCATCGCCTATTCCACCTCGTTTGATCCGGTCCAGCATCTGGCGCTGGTCTATGGCGACACTTCATCAGGCAAGAACATTCCGGTTCGCCTGCACCGTCAGGATCTTGTCGACGACGTGCTCGGCAATCGCGATACGCTGAATGCGGTCTACGAGATTTTCCGCAAGGAAGGCTGTGGCATACTGATTTATCTGCGCGAAGGCGTGGCCGGCGTGCCGGCTTCGAAACTCGGCCAGCCGGACAGTGATGAAGATACGGACTCTTCGCGCGCCCGTGCCGAAAGCTGGCGCGACGTGGGGCTGGGCGCACAGATCCTGCGCGATCTGTCGGTGACTTCAATCAGGCTGATTGCCAGCCGGTCGCGGCACTATGTCGGCCTGTCCGGCTTTGATATCGAGATCGCAGATACGATCATCATGACAGATTGACATGATGAGATTTTGCGCTCCCGTGAGTCCCTGCTTCGCAAGACCCTGAAAAATTGGCAACTGCTTTGACCCTCGTTGTTTCACCTCGTGTTTTCTGATTGAGCAAATTGGACAAAATCCCATTCATATTGGGAAAATCAGATTTTGGGCCAATACTGATTGGTGAAAATGATACCTATATAAGGTATGAAATCCTGAAAATCGGCTCATGGGCGATGAGTGAAATCAATACATTTCATACGATATTGAAAGATCGGAAAAACACCAATATCCAGCCTGTTTTCCTGGATGGTGGTTCAAACATCGGAACTCATTCGATCGCGCTGTCAAAACTGTTTCAGTCAAACATAGAAATTCACAGTTTTGAGGTGCAAAAAATGTTGCACAAAGTATCCTTGATTAATTTTAAAATGAACAGACTCAACAATATATCCCTTTATAACCTGGCAATTTCCGACAAAACAGGCGAAACAATCTGCTTTCAAACACCTGACTATCATGCCACAAATAATTTCGGCGGACTGTATTTAATCCCACCCAGATCTAGCGATAATCAAGACATGAAATGGGCCGGGCGAGCGTCTGTGGAAACATCCACAATAGACGCGTTCGATCTTGATGTTGATCTGATCAAACTGGACATCGAAGGAATGGAGGACAAAGCAATCCAAGGCGCTTCAGACACAATTTCGAGATGCAGGCCCGCCGCTTTCTGTGAAATGACAAAAACAAATCAAAACGTCATATTAGATTTCTTTAAAGCAATCGACTAAATCAAAGCTCCGTTG
>JBDNEZ010000503.1:0-2903 GCA_041690095.1 Anderseniella sp. | reverse complement strand
GCAAGAAGTCCTCAATCCGCTCCCATTGATCATCACGCAGTCCATAACGGTGCATTTGCCAACTCCCAATCAAAAAACGTTGGCAACCTATGAATCACTCATCTATTGATTTGGGAATCCTCTAATTGATGACAGGCCTTAAGCCTGATCTAGTCGCCACCGGAAATTCCGGTCAGCCTGCCGATATCTTGGATCGTCACTTCGAGGTTCTTCCTGATGTCGATGGCCCCTATCTTGCGAAGCTTGGTCATCTGGCGGCTGACGGTTTCAAGGGTCAGGCCCAGGAAATCGGCAATATCGGATCGATTCAAGGGAAGCATGAACCTGCTGTGGGCAGGGTTATCGGGCGATGGGGTGCCGATGTGATCAGCCAGCAGCAGCAGAAAGCTGGCGACCTTTTCCTGAGCTGTCTTGCGTCCGAGAGTCACCATCCAGGTGCGTGCGTCATCAAGCTGGACCAGAGTTTGCTGAAGCAGGCGATGTTCAAAATCCGGCTGCTGTGCAAGCATGCTCTCAAAATCGGTTTTGGGGAAGACGCAGATTTCGACATCAGTTGCGGCCTCTACCGAAATCGACACTTTCTCGGAGAACGGTTTGCCGATGAATTCCGGTGCAAACTGAAGTCCGACGATCTGCTGTCGTCCATCTCTGAGCAGTTTGGTCAGTTTTACGGCACCTGCAACAATGTTTGCGTAATTCACGACCTCATCGTCTTCAAAGCAGATCGTCTCGCCGTGTGGAATCCTGCGCCGCCGCGTGACTGTTGAAAAATGCAACAGATCGGACGCTTTCAGGGCACTGCAAATCCCGAACCGACGCGCACCGCAAGCCTCGCAACCGGCGGGGATGTCGGCTTCGTCAATTTTAAATGCTGACCGGTTGATGGATTGCATAATTCGTTCTCCGTAGATGTACACTACCAGTACATCACGCGTTCGCAGCAAACTGAATGAACTATGATGACGCAGTATCCTGACTGCACCCGGTCAGTCGGAGTACAGGCCCGCCAAAGTTACGGTGATCGTGACCGCGAAACCTGCGAGATTCACAACAACACAACAATTTATTGGAAATAGTCGCGTTTTCGACCACTCAGAGGCCGGACTCTATACCATCGTCGAATAGCGCCGCGCGCCAATCTAATGTTGGCTGTTACAGGCTAAAATTTTAGCTTGAGCGGCAGGAGAAATAACCCCGCCGTAATTCCTAATGGGAGGATTGTATGTCAAAATTTGAATTTACGCGCCGTGGCCTGATCAAGACCGGTGCTGCTGTTGGTGCCGGCCTTGCCATGCCGACACTTCTGACGCGTCCAGCGTTTTCCTATACCAACGAACCCAAGGGTGGCACTGTTACGCTTGGCTTCAACGTGCCCCAGTCCGGTCCTTATGCAGATGAAGGCGCTGATGAACTGCGCGCCTACCAGCTTGCTGTCGAGCACCTGAACGGTGGTGGCGATGGCGGCATGATGGGCACGTTCTCGTCAAAAGCCCTCAAGGGTACCGGTATCCTCGGCAAGAAGGTTGCGTTCGTAACCGGTGATACGCAGACGAAATCTGACGCAGCACGTGCATCCGCAAA
Source organism: Anderseniella sp. (assembly GCA_041690095.1). Classification (GTDB taxonomy): domain Bacteria; phylum Pseudomonadota; class Alphaproteobacteria; order Rhizobiales; family Aestuariivirgaceae; genus Anderseniella. The sequence goes on along the minus strand of JBDNEZ010000503.1, from coordinate 1,322 downwards.
ATCGATGATTGAAAAAGACGGCGCGGTGATGATCACCGGCGGTTCTTCATCGGGCGTCGCGATTGCCGTGCAGGGCCTTTGCCAGGAAGCCGGTGTCATCTTCATGGCCGGTCTGACACACTCGAACGACACTACCGGCAAGGACAAGAAGGCAAACGGTTTCCGTCACTTCTTCAACGGTTACATGTCAGCCGCCGCCCTGGCGCCAGTGCTTGAAAAAATGTACGGCAGTGACCGCAAGGCCTATCACCTGACTGCCGACTATACCTGGGGCTGGACCCAGCAGGAATCGATTGCCGCGGCAACCGAAGCCAAAGGCTGGACGACGGTCAAGAACGTACTTACCCCGCTGGCCACGACAGACTTCTCGTCCTATGTCGCGCCGGTCCTGAACTCGGGTGCCGATGTTCTGGTGCTGAACCATTACGGCGGCAACATGGTCAATTCGCTGACATCGGCTGTGCAGTTCGGACTTCGGGACAAGCAGGTTAACGGCAAGAACTTCGAAATCGTTGTTCCGCTGTATTCACGCCTGATGGCGCGCGGTGCCGGCAAGAACGTCAAGGGTATCTTCGGTTCGACAAACTGGCACTGGTCGCTGACTGACGATGGTTCAAAGGCATTCGTCAAGTCGTTCGGTGAAAAGTACGGTTTCCCGCCGTCTCAGGCTGCCCATACGGTTTACTGCCAGACGCTGCTGTATGCCGATGCATGCGAGCGTGCCGGTACCTTCAACCCATGCGGTGTCGTTGAAGCGCTGGAAGGCTTCGAGTTCTCCGGCCTTGGCAATGGTGATGTCGAGTACCGCGCAGCGGATCACCAGTGCTTCAAGGACGTGCTGGTCGTGAAGGGTAAGGAAAACCCGACTTCCGAGTTCGATCTTCTGGAAGTGGTCGAAGTTACGCCTCGGGCACAAGTCGAGTATGCACCTGATCATCCGATGTTTGCAGGTGGTTCGCTGGGCAAATGTAACCCGGGCGCATAATAGCCGCCTGATTTCCAATGGTTACGTGTCGCGCCGACAGCATTGCTGTTGGCGCGACATGGTCTGCTTGAGCAGCACGGTTTACTTGAGCGAGGAAGACTGCTTATCTGGACTTTGAACGCTGCGGCAGAAGCGGTGTGGGGCAACCAACAACTCAATTGGTATAGACAATGGATGCGATCCTTCTTCAAATATTGAACGGGCTCGATAAAGGCAGCGCCTATGCGCTCATTGCCCTTGGGCTTACATTGATCTTCGGTACGCTCGGGGTTGTCAATTTTGCCCATGGTGCGCTGTTCATGGTCGGTGCCTTCTGCGCGGTAACGCTGCAGAGAAT
>JBDNEZ010000502.1:0-6855 GCA_041690095.1 Anderseniella sp. | reverse complement strand
GCCACATCGGCATTTTCACAGCGAAAGACGCAAAGAACGCCAGCCACAGCCATGTCTGCATTTCAGCCGGAAAATTTTTGCTTGACAGTATCTCGGCGACGTCCGTGGTGCCGGTGTATGAATACATCGCCATGATAGCCAGCAACATCAGCACCGAGCCAAGCAGGGTATACAAAAAGAACTTGAAGCTGGCATAGACGCGCCGGGCACCACCCCAAATGCCGATGATCAGGAACATCGGGATAAGGCCTGCTTCGAAAAACAGGTAAAACAGCACCAGATCAAGCGAGCAGAAAACCCCGATCATCAGGGTTTCCAGAATAAGGAATGCAATCATGTATTCCTTGACGCGCTTGTCCACCTTCCAACTGGCAATAATGCACAATGGCATCATTGCAGTGGTCAGCAGGACAAACGGCATCGAAATACCATCAACGCCGAGATGGTAGGTCATCAGACCCCCAAGCCAGGTCACTCTGTCTTCCAGTTGAAAGCCCGCCTGCGACGGGTCAAAACCGTTCCAGGCCAATACCGACAACGCAAAATTGATCAGTGTCACTGACAGCGCGGTGGCGCGCATGTTGCGTCGCGCTACTTCATCGTCGCCGCGGATCGCCAGAATGAACAGAGCACCAACCAGAGGCAGGAAAGTGATCGTTGATAGAATATACCAGCCGGTCATCAGTGGGCTCCTGCAAACATGTACCAGGTGATCAGGAAAGCGGCCCCGAGCAACATGGCAAAGGCGTAGTGATAAACAAAACCGGTCTGCAGTTTCACAATGCGGTTGGCAGCGCCTATGACACGCGCAGACATGCCGTCCGGCCCGAATCCATCGATCATCCAGCCGTCACCCTGCTTCCACAGGAAGCGGCCAAGCCACATTGCAGGACGAACGAAAATGAGGTCATACAACTCGTCAAAATACCACTTGTTGAGCAGGGATTTGTAGAGCGGTTCATGCTGTGCCGCCAACTGCCTGGGCAATTCCGGGTTGCGAATATAAAACAGCCACGACAGCGCAAACCCTATCACCATTGCTACGAACGGTGACCACACCACCCAGCCCGGCACAAGGTGCATCTCGGCAACGATGGTGTTCTCCGGCTGCCTGTAGAGCGCGGTTCCCCAGAACAGCGCTTCATCGTGACCGATGAAGTATTCCTTGAACAACAGGCCGGCGAACAGCGCTCCCAGCGCCAGCAGGAACAGCGGCACCAGCATGACAAACGGCGATTCATGCACATGATTCATTACATCACGGCTGGCCCGCGGCTTGCCGTGGAATGTCATGAAGATCAGCCGCCACGAATAAAACGACGTGAAACATGCCGAGATCACCAGCAGCCAGAACGCCACGGTGGTGGCGCTGCCGTGCGCTGCAAATGCACTTTCGATAATCGCATCCTTGGAGAAGTAGCCCGCTGTCAACGGGAATCCAGTCAGCGCAAGCGTGCCAATCAGCATCATGATCCAGGTCAGCTTGAGGTGCGGCGCCAGCCCCCCCATATTGCGCATGTCCTGTTCGTCAGACATTGCGTGGATGACCGACCCTGATCCGAGGAACAACAAGGCCTTGAAGAACGCGTGCGTGAACAGATGGAAGATCGCCACGCCATAAGCACCGACACCCAAAGCAACGAACATGTAGCCAAGTTGCGAACATGTCGAATAGGCGATCACCCGCTTGATGTCATTCTGCACCAGACCGACAGTGGCGGCGAAAAAGGCGGTAATGGCACCGATCACAGTGACCACGGTCAGGGCGGTTGGTGACAATTCGAACAATGGTGACATGCGTGCCACCAGGAAAACACCGGCTGTCACCATGGTGGCCGCATGAATCAATGCGGACACCGGCGTCGGGCCTTCCATTGCGTCCGGCAACCAGGTGTGCAGCAGGAACTGCGCTGACTTGCCCATGGCGCCCATGAACAACAGCAGGCAGATCACCGTCATCACGTCAAACTCCCAGGACAGGAAGAGCATCGTCTTGCCGGTTTGCCCGCTGGCGGCTGCAAAAATGGTATCGAGTTCGATGGACTGGAATATCGCGAATGTGGCGAAAATCCCCAGCGCAAAGCCAAAGTCACCGACCCGGTTTACCACGAACGCCTTGATGGCCGCCGCATTGGCAGACGGTTTCTTGTACCAGAAGCCAATCAGCAGATAGGAAGCCAGACCGACGCCTTCCCAACCAAAGAACATCTGCAGCAGGTTGTCCGATGTGACCAGCATCAGCATGGCGAAAGTGAAGAATGACAGGTAGGCAAAAAACCGCGGCTGGTTGTCATCGTGGCTCATATAGCCAATGGAATAAACATGCACGAGTGATGATACCGATGTAACCACAACCAGCATCACGGCCGTCAGTGTATCAATCCGCAACGCCCAGTCTGCCGCCATCCCACCAGAGCGGAGCCAGGTCAGCACCTCAACTTTGTAGACGTTCTCGTGGACGGCCACGTCAAAAAACGCAACCCATGACAAGGCAGCCGATAGCAACAGCAGCGCAGTTGGCAGGAGTTGCGGCCAGGCAGGACCGTGAGCACCATGGTGCTCATGGTGAGCTGATGGCTCCTGGGTGCCACGCAACAATTTTGTGCCGAAAATGCCCGAAATCAGGGCGCCGAGCAACGGCAGGAAAACGATGAGAAGGAAGGTGGTGTTCATGGCGTCAAACTTTTCCCGTCAGCCCTTCATCATGTTGATATCTTCAACCGCGATAGACCCGCGGTTGCGGAAGTAAGTAACCAGGATGGCCAGGCCGATGGCGGCTTCACCGGCGGCCACGGTCAGCACCAGAAGCGCGAACACCTGGCCTACCATGTCATTCAGGAACGACGAGAACGCCACGAGATTGATGTTAACCGACAAAAGCATCAGCTCGATCGACATCAGAATGATGATCACGTTCTTGCGGTTCAGAAAGATGCCGAAAATCCCGATCGTGAAGATGATTGCTGCAACGGTAAGGTAGTGTCCCAGTCCGATTGTCATGGTTTAAATCCCCTGCCCCGGCTTGACCTTGCGCACTTCAATGGCGGTAGCCGGTCCGCGCGCAACCTGGTCTGATATGTTCTGGCGCTTGACGCCCTGCTTGTGGCGCAGTGTCAGCACAATGGCGCCAATCATGGCAACCAGCAAAATCAGGCCTGCAGCCTGAAAATAATATATGTAACGAGTGTAAAGCAGTTGCCCGAGTGCTTCAGTATTGGTGGTAACACTGGCAACAGGCGCAGGAGCCGCAAGCGCGCCGGCGGCTTCCGGAGAGAATGCCCATACGCCCAGCACCAGGGCCAATTCGGTAAACAGGACCAACCCGATCACCATGCCAAACGGTGCATAGGTCAACATGCCTTCGCGAAGCTCGGAGAAGTCGATGTCCAGCATCATCACGACGAACAGAAACAGAACCGCAACCGCGCCCACGTAAACCACTACCAGGATCATGGCCAGGAACTCGGCTCCCAGCAGGATGAACAGACCGGAGGCGTTGAAGAAGGTCAGGATCAGGAACAGCACTGAATGCACCGGATTGCGTGAGGCAATCACCATCACAGCCGATGCAATTGCAATGCCAGCAAATAGATAGAAAAATGCGGCAGTTACTGCCATCTCATCAACCCCTGTTTTACCGGATCAACCGGCCTTCATTCCCATCCACCGCAAGCTGCCCGTCAGCGATACGGCGCGTCCATGACCATATTCGATGCAAGTTCACGCTCCCACCGGTCGCCATTGGCCAACAACTTGTCCTTGTCGAACAACAGCTCTTCGCGCGTTTCGGTGGCAAATTCAAAGTTCGGGCCTTCCACAATCGCGTCCACCGGACAGGCCTCCTGGCAAAATCCGCAATAGATGCATTTCACCATATCAATATCGTATCGCGTAGTGCGCCGTGTGCCATCATTTCTGCGCGGGCCAGCTTCGATGGTGATGGCCTGTGCCGGACAGATTGCTTCACACAGCTTGCAGGCAATGCAGCGCTCTTCGCCATTTGGATAACGGCGCAAGGCATGCTCACCGCGAAAACGCGGACTTACCGGACCCTTTTCAAACGGATAGTTCAGCGTGGCCTTGGGGGCAAAGAAATACCGCATCGACATGAAAAACGCGTCGATGAATTCCTTGAGGAACAGCGATTTGGCAGCCTGGGCAAGTTTCATCGGATCAGCTTTCCATTCATCCTCAAGGGGCCAAACCAAAGGCGGTTATGACACCGGCGGTAATCACAACCCAACCCAGCGAAATCGGCAGAAACACTTTCCAGCCCAAACGCATCAACTGATCATAGCGATAACGCGGTACGAACGCCTTGACCATGGCAAACATGAAGAAAACCAGGAACACCTTGGCCATGAACCAGAAGACACCCGGCACCCAGGTAAACGGGATGACATCCACAGGAGGCAGCCAGCCGCCAAGAAACAGAATAGCCGTCAAGGCACACATCAAGGAGATCGAAACATACTCACCCAGCATGAACAGCATGTACGGGGTCGATGAGTACTCGACCATGAAGCCGGCAACCAGTTCGGATTCAGCTTCCGGCAGATCGAACGGCGGACGGTTGGTTTCGGCCAGGGCAGAAATAAAGAACACCACGAACATCGGCAATAGCGGCAACCAGTACCAGTCCAGGAATGATCCCGGCAATCCCAGCCAGGTTCCAATACCGGTTGACTGGCTCACGACAATACCGGACAGATTCAGCGTACCGGCGCACATCAAGACGGTAATGATGACAAAACCAATGGAGACTTCATACGACACCATCTGCGCAGCCGAGCGCAGTGCGCCAAGAAACGGATACTTGGAATTGGACGCCCAGCCACCCATGATGACGCCATAGACACCAAGTGATGAAATGGCAAACAGGAACAGAATACCTACATTGATGTCGGCAACAACCCATCCGGCGTTCACCGGTACCACCACCCAGGCGGAAAGTGCCAGGACGCAAGTCACCAGTGGTGCGATCAGAAACACGCCCTTGTTCGCGCCATCGGGAATGATAACTTCCTTGAAGACGAATTTGAGCATGTCGGCGAAGGACTGAAACAGTCCCCATGGTCCAACCACGTTCGGGCCGCGGCGCATCTGTACGGCTGCCCAGATCTTCCGGTCGGCATAAACCAGATAGGCGACAATGATCAACACCGCTACCAGCAGGGCAAGTGACTGCAGTGCGATAAAGCCGATTGTGAAGAGCACTTCGTTCATGAGAATTCCCTACTCCGCCGCTGCCAGCTTGCGCTGAGCCGCCCGCAGTGACGAACAATCAGCCATGATCGTGGATGCTCGTGCAATCGGGTTGGTCAGGTAAAAATCAACAACCGGAGATGCGAACGCTTTTGACGTCATCTTGCCGTTGGCATCCGCCAGTTCACCCAAAGCGCCTGCATCGGCGGGTTGAACACTATCCAGCACGGCCAGGTGAGGTGCTACCTTGTACATGGCGGATCGTAAATGCTCCAGATTGTCGAAACCGAGCGATACGTCCAGCTTACCGGCCAGCGCCCGCAAGATTGCCCAGTCTTCACGCGCATCACCCGGCGGGAAATTGGCCCGACGTGCCATTTGCGGGCGGCCTTCGGTATTTACATAGGTCGCCGATTTTTCGGTATAGGTGGCACCCGGCAGGATCACATCGGCACGATGCGCGCCGGCGTCGCCATGCGAGCCCTGATAGATGACAAATGCATCGCCGAACTGGTTCATATCGATCTCGTCGACACCGAGCAGGTAAACCACTTCGACGCTGCCTGCTTTTGCGGCCCGCAATATGGCGGATGTGTCTTTGCCGCCGGGAAGCGTTGGCAGTGCGCAGACATCCAGCGCGCCTACCCTGCCCGCTGCCGTGTGCAATATGTTAAAACCGTTCCAGTCGCCCCTGGTGACACCAATCGCCTGGGCTGCCTGCATGGCTGTTGCCAGCACGGCTGCTCCATCAGGACGTGACAACGCCCCTTGGCCGATGATGAACATGGGTTTTTTGGCTCTGGACTTTTTGTGGCTTACCAAATCGGCCAGTGCCGCAGGCCCGTCGCCGAGATAGGCATATGGATAGGTGAGATCAGCGCGCTCGCCGATGACACCGATGGTACAGCCGCCTGACAGGTAGCGTTTGCGGATACGTGCATTCAGCACAGGCGCTTCAAGGCGTGGATTTGTGCCGATCAGCATAATGGCATCAGCGTCTTCAATGCCGGCAATGGTCGAGTTGAATATGTACCCGGCACGCCCGCCTGCTGCACCCAGTGGCGAGTCTGCTTCACGGCAATCAAGGTTCTTGACTTCAAGCGCGTCCATCAGTTTCTTCAGCGCAAATACTTCTTCCGTTCCACACAGATCACCAACCAGTGCCGCGGTTTTGTCCGGCCCGGCGGTTTTCAGCTTCGAGACGATCAGGTCAAACGCTTCGTCCCAGCTTGCGGCACGAAGTTTGCCGTTTTCACGGATGTAGGGTTTATCAAGCCGCTGCGAGCGAAGGCCGTCCCAGATGAAGCGGGACTTGTCGGAAATCCACTCTTCGTTGACCTCCTCGTTCAACCTTGGCAGCACGCGCATAACCTCGCGGCCACGCACATCAACACGTATGGCGGAGCCAACCGCATCCATCACGTCAACAGTTTCAGTCTTGCGCAGTTCCCAGGGCCGGGCCTTGAATTCATAAGGCGCCGATGTCAGCGCACCGACCGGACACAGGTCAATCACGTTGCCCTGCAGTTCAGACGTCATGGCCTGCTCGAGATAGGTGGTGATCTCCATGTCTTCGCCACGGCCAATCGCCCCCAGTTCCTCAACACCGGCGACCTCGGTAGTGAAGCGCACGCAACGGGTGCACTGAAT
>JBDNEZ010000501.1:0-2914 GCA_041690095.1 Anderseniella sp. | reverse complement strand
CCTTTGGTATTAAGCAACGGTGTGCCATTTATTGCTTGGCGTGAACGATGAAACCACCGGCTGACGCGGCTCGTTGACCCAAAGCTGGCGGTCGGGATGCATACCGGCACCTTGTATTGCCGGCACAGCAGACTGCCGCATGCGGTTGAGCAGGCGGGTATCGGCATCACCGCACGATGGATGCATGCCGCCGTTCGCCTCGACAGCTTTGGTCCAGGCGGAATTGCGGGCAGCCAGGGTCGCCGGGTCGTTCAATTGCGTACAATTGAGCTCGTTGCTGTTCAGATCTGCCGTGATCTCGTCGCCGTCCTCAATGAAGGCAATCGGCCCGCCAAGTGCCGCTTCCGGCCCGACGTGGCCGATAACCAGTCCGACCGAGCCGCCGGAAAAGCGCGCATCGGTCATCAGCGCCACGACAATGCCGCGCTCGCGGCATAATGTGGTAATGCGCGAGGTTGAATCGAGCATTTCAGGCATGCCGGGCCCGCCGCTCGGGCCTTCATAGCGCATGATGATCATGTCGTGATCCTTGAAACTGTCAGGCTCATGGTCGAGAGCATCGAGCAGATCCTGCTCGCCGTCGAACACCCGCGCCGTGCCGCGGAACATGTTGTCTTCCAGGCCGCCTTCGACACCGGCCAGCTTGAGGACCGCGCTGAACTCGGGCGACAGGTTGCCACCCAGAACACGCAGTCCGCCGGTTGGCTTGTAAGGTTTTTCGACCGAATAGATGACCCGTCCGTCAGCGGATGGTGTGTCGAGCCGGGCGACCTGTTCTGCCAGTGTCTCACCGGTGCAGGTCGGCACATCACCATTCAGCAGGCCTGCCTCCATCAGTTCCTTTACGATTACCTGAACGCCGCCTACCTCGTCAATATCCACCATCGAGTAGCGGCCATAGGGCCGGGCATCGGTGAGCACCGGCACAACATTTTGCGAGATGTGGTTGAATTCTTCCGGCGTGATGATGTCTTTCCAGAAATCGCCAAACCCGGCGGCGCGCGCAATTTCCGGCGCATGCAGCACGACATTGGTCGAGCCGCCTACTGCCATGGCCACGATCAGCGCGTTGCGGATGGAGTCACGCCCGACAATGTCGCGCGGTGTGGTGTCGTTTTCAATCAGCTTCTGGAGATAGCCTACTAGCTCGGCCGGGAACTGTTCCATGCGGCGCGGGTCATCAGAGGCCGGTGCCACCATGTGCAAGGGCTGCATGCCGACTACACCGATGAAGGTCTGCATGGTGTTATAGGTGAACATGCCACCGCAGCTGCCGATGCCGGGGCAGGCAATGCACGAGATACGCATGCGGTGCTCTTCATCCTTGTCTCCGGCTGCCTGGTAGGCGGTGACCAGATCAACCGGGCTGTTGGACTTGGGGTCGAAGCCCGGATGGATGGACCCGTCCGACATCATGATGGCCGGTCGGTTGTGCTCAAGCAGGGCTGCCAATGTTCCGACGGGCGGCTTGTCGCAGGCCACGACCGCGATGGTGCCGGCCAGACCGCTGGCGCTCAGGTGTTCGCACACCGCGTCATTGGTGACCTCGCGCCCGATCAGCGAGTAGCGCATTTCACGGGTGCCGTTGCGGATGCCGTCGGACGTGGCGACGGTATATTCCGGCTGGACCAGCCGCATTGGCATTTGTCCTGGTTGGCGGCCAATGCTATTCCGCAAGCAGTCATGGATCGCCTCAACCTTGTCCTGGACCCCGAGGTAACACTGGCTGTCGCCCTTGTTCCCGATCACTCCGACTGATGGCTGGTGGATCAGGTCAGGGTCGGTGCCAAGTTCACGGGCGATGCCGTACGCCTGGGCGCTGCGGCCGGGATGGGAGTCGATAATGACGGTCCTGGATTTGGGCAATTTAATAGTCTCCTCAAGCGTATGTCGGCGTTACGGGCGACCGCAATGCCGGGATCGCAACCGGTCAATAAATGATTGCACGCCATGTGACCAGAAGAGATGTGTTTGTGCAAGTTGCGAAGCGGTGATGTGTATGCATGGCAGGCATCGATATCCGCATATGACTTCAGCAGTTACACTGCTGCCCGCCGGCGGCCAGATTGATCCCTGTTTACGCACATTCGATCACCGGCTCGCAGGAGACCGGAAAATTGACCGAGCGGGCGATGAAGCAGACCTTGTGAATATCGTTGTGGATGTCATGTGCCCGGGCAAGATCGCATCCGGCCGCCACGGTAATGTGGGGGCGTAAAGTAGCGCGTGTGAAACGGCCTGATCCATCGGGCAGGTTTTCACCTTCGGCAACCGGTTCGTCGCGATAGTTCAGCACGGTGATGTTGTCAACACTTGCGAGGTGCAGATACCACAGCATGTGACAGGCCGACAGCGCCGATAACAGCAGGTCTTCAGGGTTCATCAGTGTTCGATCGCCGCCCATCAGAGGGTCGTTTGAACAATGGATTACCGGTTTTCCAGCCACCGCGATATCCCAGGTTCTGTCATAGCCCCTATAGGTTCGGGTGCCGTCGCCGGTATTGCCGGTCCATAGAACACGGGTCGTATAGATGTGGTTCGCCGTCATGTCTTGCTTCTATACAGAACCACAACCGGGCTGGCCAGACTGATGCGCTGAGCGCGACACTCTGTTACTGAGATCTGCTATAAGGCCACCAGTACCGGCACCGACATGGCGATCGACAATGTGCAAACTGCTTTAACGGTCAGGCGGTGTCCAGTCGCTTTCGGCGGTCTTGCGTCTGCTCAGGCGCAGAGCGAGGCCGACAGACACTCCGACACCGATGGCCACTGTCAGGTCAACCAGAACGGTCAGGACAAGGGTGAGAAGCAGCAGGATCTTGTCGCTGGTCCCGGCTCGCGCATAGTCACCCCATTTGTGTGGCTCCGTCATGTTCCAGGCTGTGATGATGAGAAGCGCGGCAAGAGCAGG
>JBDNEZ010000500.1:0-3846 GCA_041690095.1 Anderseniella sp. | reverse complement strand
GGCCGTGTCAGTTATATTTCCGCGACTGACGATGAAGCACTTGAGGCGTTCAAGCTGTGCTGCAAGCTGGAGGGTATAATTCCGGCACTCGAACCATGCCACGCACTTGCCAAGGTGATGGAGATAGCGCCGACGAAATCCGCCAACCACCTGATGGTCATGAACATGTGCGGGCGTGGCGACAAGGACATATTTACCGTTGCCGAACATCTGGGGGTAAAACTGTGAGTGCGCCAACCCGTATTGAAGCCCGTTTTGCCGATTTGAAAACGCAAGGCAGGGCTGCACTGGTTACTTTCGTCACTGCCGGTGATCCCGGTTATGACACCTGTCTGGAATTATTGCGTGCCTTGCCGGGTGCCGGTGCTGATATCATCGAACTCGGCATGCCGTTTACTGACCCGATGGCAGATGGTCCCGCCATTCAGGCCTCGTCATTGCGTGCCCTGGCTGCCGGTCAGAACATGATCAAGACGCTGAAGCTTGTCAGCGAATTCCGCAAGGCCGACAACGACACCCCGATCGTGCTGATGGGGTATTACAACCCGATCTACATTTACGGCGTGGACAGGTTCATCGCAGATGCCAAGGCTGCCGGTGTCGACGGTCTCATTGTCGTTGATCTGCCGCCTGAGGAAGATCACGAGCTGTGCATCCCGGCGCTGAAACAGGGTTTGAACTTTATTCGGCTGGCGACCCCGACGACCGATGACAAGCGTCTGCCGAAAGTACTCACCAATACGTCCGGTTTTGTCTATTACGTGTCGGTAACCGGCATCACCGGCTCCAAGGCACCTGACATTTCGCGGGTCAACGAAGCGGTTTCACGCATCAAGCGGCATACGGATTTGCCGGTCGCTGTTGGTTTTGGCGTAAGGACAGCGGAACAGGCCGCCGGTATAGCATCAGGAGCAGATGGTGTCGTGGTCGGTTCAGCTCTGGTCAACACCATCAAGGAAAGCCTTGATGCCAGTGGCGCTGCAACAGACACAACCGTCGCCAATGTGCTAAAGCTGGTCAGTGAATTGGCACAAGGTGTGCGTCGCGGACGCAATGGGTAAGCGGTCATGAACTGGATCAAGAACTTCGTCAGGCCAAAGATTTCCGGCATGCTCGGCACCAGGCGTGATGTGCCGGAAAACATGTGGGTCAAGTGCCCCGAGTCCGGTGAGATGGTGTTCTACCGCGACCTGGAGGCCAACCAGTTCGTTATCCCGCGCTCCGGTTATCACATGCGGATGTCTCCGGAAGCCCGCCTTAAGCATACTTTCGATGACGAGAAATGGACCAACATTGCACTGCCGGACGTGGTCGTCGATCCACTGAAATTTCGCGATGAGCGCAGGTACGCCGACAGGCTGAAGGAAGCCCGCGCCAAGGCCAGCCGCAAGGACGCCATTGTTGCCGGCCGCGGTCATATCGACGGGCTTGAAACGGTGGCAGTCGTCCAGGATTTCGCCTTCATGGGGGGTTCGCTCGGCATGGCGGCAGGCGAAGGCATTATCACCGCCATGTTCGAAGCTGCCGACAACAAGTTGCCGCTGGTTCTGTACGCCGCATCCGGTGGCGCACGCATGCAGGAAGGTATCCTGTCGCTGATGCAACTGCCGCGCACCACGGTCGGTGTGCAGCGTTTGCGTGAGGCAGGCATGCCCTACATTGTCGTACTGACCCACCCGACCACCGGAGGGGTTACGGCATCTTATGCCATGCTGGGTGACATTCACATTGCAGAGCCTGGAGCGTTGATCGGTTTTGCCGGTCCGCGCGTCATCGAGCAGACCATCCGGGAAAAGCTGCCGGACGGATTCCAGCGTTCGGAGTATTTGCTTGAGCACGGCATGGTGGACATGGTGGTGCATCGGCACGAGTTGCGCAGTACCCTGTCAAATGTGCTGCACATGCTGATGAAACAGCCATCGCCTGTGCGTGCCGTGCAATTGCCGGCACCTGAAGCGGCACCGACTGAGGCCGAACCAGCCGACACCGGGGCCTGAACCGACATGGCCGTCAGTGATGCCATCCTGATGCGGTTGCTGGAACTGCATCCCAAGATAATCGACCTGTCGCTGGATCGTATGTGGCGTCTGCTGGCGGCACTGGGCAATCCGCACCTGTCACTGCCACCGGTGGTGCACATTGCCGGTACCAACGGCAAGGGCTCCACGCTGGCCAATATGCGCGCCATGATCGAAGCAGCGGGCCTGAGTGCCCACGCTTATACATCGCCTCACCTGGTCAGGTTTCATGAACGCATCAGGCTGGGTGCACCCGATGGAAGCAGGTTGATTGGCGAACAGACGCTGATCGATCTGCTGGAGGAATGCGAGCAGGCCAACAAGGGTGCGCCGATCACCTTCTTCGAGATCACCACCGCCGCCGCCATGCTGGCATTCGCCCGCACACCGGCAGACTATGTGCTGCTGGAAGTCGGGCTGGGCGGCAGGCTGGACGCGACCAACATCATTGCCGAGCCGGCAGTCTGTGTCATTACACCGGTTGATATGGACCATGAGCAGTATCTCGGTGATACGCTGGCGAAAATTGCTGCCGAGAAAGCCGGCATCCTGAAACACGGTCGACCCGCCTGTATCGGCATTCAACCGGACGAGGCGCGTACTGCCATCGAGACGATTGCTGCAAAAGTCGGGGTGGTGACAAGATTCGCCAACCAGGATTTCCAGTGTTTCGAGCAATATGGCCGCATGGTATTTCAGGACGACAATGGTCTGCTTGATCTGGATCTGCCGTCCCTGGCTGGTCGCTTTCAGATCGACAATGCCGGGCTGGCAATCGCGGCCATAAGGACGCTCAATGATGGTCAAATCACAACTGACCACATCGCCGGTGGTCTGGAGAACGTGACATGGTCGGCCCGGATGGAACGGCTTGAACCGGGTTACCTGCACACACTTGTGCCGGCTGGAACCGAAATATGGCTGGATGGCGGGCATAATCCGTCTGCCGGGCGCGCCGTGGCAGCAACACTGGCTGATCTGGATGAACGCTCGTCCCGGCCGCTTGTGCTGGTAACCGGCATGCTCAACACAAAACGCGCAGATGGATATCTCGGCCCGTTTGCCGGCCTGGTACAGAAGGTCATGGCTATTGCCATTCCCGGGGAGGAAAACACCATCCCCGCTGTCGACCTGGCCCGCACCGCTATCGCGGTCGGCCTTGATGCAAGGCCCTATGACAGCATAGAACACGCGGTACGGTCAGCGGGTGAAATTGCCGGCAGCGATACACCGTCGCGCATTGTCATTGGCGGATCGCTGTATCTTGCGGGCAATGTGCTGGCGCTGCATCGCGGCGAAACACCGAGCCAGGTATCAGGCACTGCACGCAGATAGAGCGCGGTTTTGAGTTACCAAACACCGCGCCCTGTCATTTGATTACAATTTCAAACCATCAAAAGACGGTTAGAGCATGCTCTAGATGGAAGCCTTGATCCACTCGGCAATCTTGCCCTTTGGATTGGCGCCGACCTGCGTCGAGGCCACTTCGCCGCCCTTGAACACCATCAGTGTCGGGATGCCGCGCACCCCGAATTTCGATGGCACCGACGGGTTTTCGTCAATGTTGATCTTGACGATCTTGACGTCTGATCCGAGCTCATCGGACAATTCTTCCAACGCCGGGCCGATCATTTTGCAGGGTCCGCACCATTCAGCCCAGAAATCCACCACGACCGGGGTGTCGGATTTGATCACATCGTCTTCAAATGAGGCATCAGTGACAGCATTGGTTGCCATGTTGCAAAACCTTTCTTAAGAGAGATTTGCCCTGAACTCGAGGGAATCGGCGTCAGTGCAAGAGTTGATCTTGTTCAACAAGTAGGTACTG
>JBDNEZ010000499.1:0-3603 GCA_041690095.1 Anderseniella sp. | reverse complement strand
TCCCGTCATGCTGAAAGTCCGGAAACGTGTCGGATTCTTCCGTCAATGTGATGAGGTAGGGTTCAACAATGACGCCGGATGCGTTGGATCCGATATGGCCGAGCAGATTATACTGGTGGCCGGCTCTGGTTCCGCGTCTGTCGGCTTCGTCGCCTGTGCCTGCCCTGACATGCACCGCCTCGCGCTGTTCCTCAAATCCGCGGAAGAATGAGGTTAGCGGGATGCTCAGGGCATTGGACAATGCCTGCAGTGTGGTGAGTGAAGGCGATGTGACGCCATTTTCAATTTTTGACAACATGCCGATGGACAGTCCTGTGGTCTTGGCAAGGTCGGCAACGGTTATGTTGTGCTGGCGGCGAAATGCCCGGACTTCCCGGCCAATGGCAACCTCAAGCACCTTTTCCCGCGGCTCGCTGGTCTTGTGCGGGTCTTGAGAGAACACCGGCTTGGTTTTGCTCGGTCCACTGGCGGGCTGTTCAAGTGTGTCACTCATGGCGTCCGGGTCTTCCGTCATGCATCGCTACTGCTGGGTATTCGATGATAAGAAAATTCGTCATTTCACTAAACTCATATAGGCGTGTTGCTGGAAAAATCAAAACGCCCGTGTAACTGCGTCATGTCCGGGGCAGGCAATGCACGGCTTGTCTCTTCGATCTAGTGAAAGTTCCTGCCCTTTGGAAGAACCTGCCGGACGGCTTTCGTTTTCGCAACCTTCTCATGATCGACTCCGGGGTCTGAGGCGTCTTGAGCGAACCGGGCTGTTCGTGATGCCGGTTTCAGCTTGCTTTGAATGCTCTGCTGCGGCCGGCGCACCTCGTCGGCGTTTGCAAGTCCTCCCATGCGATCTGCCAGGGTCGAGATGTCTGCCAGCAACAGCGTCAAATCCTCCAGATGGTGTGCAACTACATGAATGACCCCGTCTTGTTTCTGCAATCTGCCGCGCACACCGATGCACCTGCTGCCCAGTATGACCATGCGGTATTTTTCAAATGCCTTCGGCCATACAATGATGTTCGCCACCCCGGTTTCATCCTCAATGGTTGCAAAGATGACACCTTTGGCAGAGCCGGGCCGTTGGCGCACCAGCACCAGACCTGCAACCTTGACCATGCGGTCGCTGGGTGTTGTCTGCAGCGCTTCGCTTTTCACATAGCGGTCTTTTACAAGCCGCTGCCGCAGGAATGACAAGGGATGGGCTTTCAGGGAATAGGACAGCGATTGATAATCATTGATGACATGCTCTCCCAGGGGCATCGGGGGCAGGTCGACATCGGGTTCGCGCTGCAAATCCCGTGCATCTGCTGCTGCAAACAGGGGCAGGCGCTCGGAGCTGCTCAGGGGATCAAGTGCTTTTACGGCCCACAGCGCATCGCGCCGGTCCATGCCGATGGAGCGAAAGCAATCGGCATCTGCAAGCTTTTCGATGACCCGGCGTGTCAGCCCTGAACGCATCCACAAGTCACGTACGCTGTCATAACCATCGGCGCGTTTCTCGATCAGCAATCGCGCATTTTCTTCACCGAATCCCTTGACCTGTTGCAGCCCCAGCCGCACCGCATGGGTATTTTTCTGAATGGCCTCCAGCTGCCGGTGCTGCCGCGAAACCGGCAGCCTTTCGGCATCCGGTTCCAGCGTCGACAGCCAGGCTGAATGGTTGATATCAACATCACGCACTTCCACTCCGTGTTCGCGTGCATCGCGGATCAATTGAGCCGGTGCATAAAACCCCATGGGTTGCGCGTTCAGGATGGCGGCACAGAACACGTCCGGATAATGACACTTCAACCAGCACGATACATACACCAGCAGGGCAAAGCTGGCAGCGTGGCTTTCGGGAAACCCATATTCGCCAAAGCCTTCAATCTGCTTGAAACAATGTTCGGAAAATTCGCGATCATAGCCGTTTGACACCATGCCTTCGACCATTTTCTGCTGGAATGAATTGATGGTGCCGACGCGCCTGAAGGTTGCCATGGCACGGCGCAGCTTGTCAGCTTCACCGGGCGAGAATTTCGCCGCCACAATGGCAATATTCATGGCCTGTTCCTGAAACAGCGGCACACCCAGCGTCTTGCCCAGTACGTCCCTCAGTTCTTCCTTGGGGAAGCTGACATCCTCCTTGCCCTGGCGCCGGCGCAGATAGGGATGCACCATGTCACCCTGAATAGGGCCGGGGCGTACAATGGCAACCTCGATCACCAGGTCGTAATAACATCGCGGCTTGAGACGCGGCAGCATGGACATCTGTGCCCGGCTTTCGATCTGGAATACGCCGATCGTGTCTGCCCGGCAGATCATGTCGTAGGTCGCGGTGTCTTCGCCCGGTAACGTGGACAGGGTTTCGCTACGCCCGTAACGGGCCTGCAAAAAGTCGAATGCCTTGCGGATGCAGGTCAGCATGCCCAATGCCAGTACGTCGATTTTCAGCATGCCGAGACTTTCCAGGTCATCCTTGTCCCACTCAACAATGGTGCGGTCCTGCATGGCGGCATTTTCGATAGGAATAAGAGACGACAGCCGGTCACGCGAGATCACGAAGCCGCCGACATGTTGTGACAAATGCCGTGGAAACCCGGTGATCTGGGAGGCAAGGTCCAGCATCTGCCTCAGGTGCTTGTCTGTAGGATCAAGCCCGGCACGACTGGCGTCGTCTGGATTGATCTCGCGGGAATAACTGCCCCACTTAGTGCCCGATATGGCGGTAATGACATCATCTGACAAACCGAACACCTTGCCGACCTCGCGCAATGCCGAACGCGCCCGGTAGGTAATAACGGTGGCGGCCAGCCCCGCCTTGTCGCGCCCGTATTTGGCATAGATGTACTGGATGACCTCTTCGCGGCGCTCATGCTCGAAATCCACGTCGATATCCGGCGGTTCATTGCGCTCTTCCGAGATGAAGCGTTCAAACAGCAGGTTGACCTTGCCGGGGTCTACCTCGGTGATGCCAAGACAATAGCAGATGCAGGAATTGGCAGCTGATCCGCGGCCCTGGCACAAAATGCCTTGCGAGCGGGCAAAGCGCACGATGTCATAAACGGTGAGGAAGTAGGGCGCGTATTCGAGCTTTGCGATCAGCCGGGTTTCATGAGCGATGGCGGCGATGACCTTTTGCGGCGCGCCGTCCGGATAGCGCTGTTGCAAGCCGATTGCGACCAGCCTTTCAAGCGCTTCCTGCGAGGCCATGGGCTGGCTGCCAAGCTCTTCGAACACCGGGTCTTCCGGATATTGATACCGCAACTCGTCAAGCGAGAACTCAATTTGTGCAAACAGATGAGCGGTTTGATCAACGGCATTTTCATGACCCTTGAACAAACGCCGCATTTCTTCCGGCCGGCGCAAATGCCGTTCGGCATTGGGTTCAAGCCGGGTGCCTATGGACTTCAGGGTTTCGTGTTCGCGAATGCAGGTCAGCACGTCCTGCAACGGCCGGCGAACCGGGTGGTGATACAGCACATCGCCAATGGCCATGAGCGGTGTCCGGTGCCTGGCTGCAAGTTTTGCAAGCACGGACAATCTGCGTTGATCACCGCTGTTGTGATTGCGCATGGCGGCTACATGCACATGGCCGAGAAAAGTGGTGACCAGTTCTGCAAGGCAGGT
>JBDNEZ010000498.1:0-4227 GCA_041690095.1 Anderseniella sp. | reverse complement strand
TTTGCCTGCGCAGATCGAACATGCGATGTCGGCGCCGGGCTGGAAGCGTTTTCTGGCCGATGTCGACCCATCGCGCGTCACTTCCAGAACGGCATTGGCAGAGTTGCCGGTACTGCGCAAAACCGAGCTGAAAGATCTGCAGGCAGACGAACCGCCGTTCGGTGGGTTCACGCCGGGCGGTCCGGAAACCTGGGGACGGGTGTTCATGTCACCTGGTCCGATTTTCGAACCGATGGGATTGGCGGGCGATCCGTGGCGCGGCGCGCGCGCCCTGTTTGCCGCCGGTTTCAGATCGGGCGATCTGGTGCACAACTGCTTTGCCTACCATTTGACGCCGGGCGGGTTTATTCTGGACGAGGGCGCGCGGGCGCTGGGCTGTGCTGTCATCCCCGCCGGTGTCGGCAACACCGAATTGCAGATCGATACAATCGAGGCCCTGAAGCCTGCCGGTTTGACCGGCACGCCGGACTTTTTGAAGATTTTGCAGGACAAGGCTGCCGAAGCCGGTCGCGATGTGTCCTCGATCAAGCGGGCGCTGGTATCGGGCGGCGCCTTGTTTCCCAGCCTGCGCGAAGAATATGCCAGCCGCGGGGTCAGTGTGCTGCAGTGTTATGCGACGGCGGATGTCGGTGTCATTGCCTATGAGAGCGACGCACTGGAAGGCATGATTGTCGATGAGGGTGTAATCCTTGAGATTGTGCGTCCCGGCACCAATGACCCGGTAGCAGAAGGCGAAGTTGGCGAAGTGGTTGTGACCAATTTCAATCGAACCTATCCGATGATCCGGTTCGGAACCGGCGACCTGTCTGCGATACTGCCGGGCGCCAGTCCGTGCGGACGCACCAACCAGCGCATCAAGGGCTGGATGGGCCGGGCAGACCAGACCACCAAGGCCAAAGGCATGTTCGTGCATCCTTCGCAGGTCGCAGACATCGGCAAGGCGCATCCTGAACTGGGCAGGTTGCGCCTCGTCGTCGGGCGCAGCAACGAACAGGACAGCGTGGTGTTGCAGGCGGAATGCAGTGACCCGGCAGACGGCCTGTCGGAAGCGGTTGCGCTCACATTGCAAAAAATCTGCAAAGTGCGTGGACAGATTGAATTGGTCGCGGTTGGCAGTCTTGCCAATGATGGTAAGGTGATTTCTGACGATCGACCTGCTGCCACCTGATCTGGTATCAGGTCAAAGCCGTAGGCTTAATGCGACATCCAGAACATCAGGACCACCATGCCGGACATTCCCACAAATCGCGCCTTTGCGTTGCCTGCCGATCATCCGCCGGTGACCGGCGGCAAGATCGGCGTTCTCATCATGAACCTGGGAACGCCGGAGGCTACCAGCTACTGGCCGATGCGGCGCTATCTGAAGGAATTCCTGTCAGACCCGCGGGTGATTGAAACAAACCGGGCGCTGTGGTGGATCATTCTTAACGGCGTCGTGCTGAGCTTTCGACCCGGCAAATCCGGGCATGCCTATGAGCAGATCTGGAACAAGGACCGCAACGAATCTCCGCTGAAGACAATTACCCGGTCCCAATCGGAACAACTGGCAGATCAGTTTTCAGGCAACGCGGACATCGTGGTTGACTGGGCCATGCGCTATGGCATGCCGCCGGTGCAGGAGCGCATTGAACACCTCAGAAGCCTGGGCTGTGACAAGATCCTGCTGTTTCCGCTCTACCCGCAATATTCCGCGACCACGACCGCGACGGCGCTCGACAAGGCATATGATGGGCTGAAACACATGCGATGGCAGCCGGCCATTCGCACTGTGCCGCCGTATCACGATGATCCGGCCTATATTGATGCGCTTGCAACCAGCCTGAAGGCGCATTTGGAAACTCTCGACTACAAGCCGGAAGTGGTTTTGGCCTCGTTTCACGGGCTGCCGAAATCATATCTGATGCGCGGCGACCCCTATCACTGCCATTGTCACAAGACGGCGCGCCTGCTGCGCGAGCGAATGGGGATGAAGGATGCTGAATTGATCATCACCTTCCAGTCAAGGTTTGGCAGGGAAGAGTGGCTGCAGCCGTATACCGACAAGACAATTGAAAAACTGGCTGGTGAAGGCGTCAGGAACGTCGTTGTCATCACACCGGGATTTTCATCCGACTGTGTTGAAACACTGGAGGAAATTGCCATCGGTGTGCGCGAAACCTTCATCGAGCATGGCGGCGAAAACTTCTCGGTGGCTCCCTGCCTCAATGATAGCACGGAATCGATTTCCATGCTCAAGCAACTGATTGATCGCGAGCTTTCCGGCTGGGTGTAATGCAGGTGCTGCCGGTTGTCCCGTGAGCAGACGAATTTGCGCGCTGGAGTGCGCGAATCAAGGTAGGTTTCACGCAATTTCGACCGGCCTGCAGCATACAGTCAGCTAGGCCCATGTTTGGTGATGAGGGTTGGTTTTATGCTCGAAGGTTTCAGTGTTTTCGTATTGGTGCTGCTGGCGCTGGCGGTCATCACGCTGTTCAAGGCGATCACCACTGTACCCCAGGGCTTTGAATATACAGTCGAGCGGTTTGGCCGCTATGTCAAAACCCTCGGCCCCGGCCTTGGCATCATCCTGCCGTTCGTCGACCGCATCGGCTCCAGAATGAACATGATGGAGCAGGTGCTGGAGGTGCCGAGCCAGGAGGTCATCACCAAGGATAACGCCATGGTGCAGGTCGATGGTGTGGCGTTCTTTCAGGTGCTCGACGCAGCCAAGGCAACTTATGAAGTCAACCGGCTGGAAAACGCCATTCTCAATATTACCATGACCAATATCCGGACTGTGATGGGCTCGATGGATCTGGACAGCCTGCTGTCGCAGCGTGACGAGATCAATCATGCGATTTTGGGCGTGGTCGATCAGGCCACCTCGCCGTGGGGGGTCAAGATGACCCGCATCGACATCAAGGACATCAACCCGCCGCGTGACCTGGTTGATTCCATGGGCCGGCAGATGAAAGCGGAACGTGACAAGCGTGCCGCCATTCTGGAAGCGCAGGGCGCGCGCGAGTCAGCAATTCTGAAAGCTGAAGGCGAAAAGCAGGCGATCATGCTGGATGCCGAGGGCCGGCGCGAAGCGGCCTTCCGTGATGCCGAGGCGCGTGAACGTAGTGCCGAGGCCGAAGCAAACGCCACCCGCATGGTGTCGGAGGCCATTGCCGCAGGCGACGTTCAGGCGATAAACTATTTCGTTGCCAACAATTACATCAAGGCGCTGGAAAGCATTGCCAAGTCACCCAACCAGAAATTGCTGATGCTGCCGGTGGAAGCTGCCAGTGTGATAGGCTCCATTGCCGGTGTCGCCGAGATTGCAAAGGAAGCCTTCGGTGAGGGCGGTGGCGGAGCGCAACGCGCCGGAAGTGCGCAGCGTGGAACCAGCGTGCCGAAAGTGAAACAATAGGGATGGCGGCTGATGGCTGAAATTCTGGACCTGTTTGGAGGCTGGACCTGGTGGATCATTGCCGGCGTGCTGCTGCTCAGCGAGCTTCTGGTCACCAGCGTGTTTCTTGTATGGTTTGGCCTGGCCGCTTTGACGGTTGGCCTGGTGGATATATTTCTGGGCCTTGCCTGGCAGACAGAAACAATCCTGTTCGTCGTGCTGAGCGTTATCTATCTTCTGCTCGGACGCCGCTATGTCAGAACCCGAGCTACCGATGAAGTTGATCAGCCGTATCTCAACCAGCGGGTGAATACGTTTGTCGGACGCACCGCAGTGGTGCATGAGCCGATCGTAAACGGTGAAGGCCAAGTGCGTATTGATGATGCGCTATGGCGTGCGACCGGCACCGACGCACCGGCAGGGTCCAGGGTCCGGATCACCGGCGGGTCCGGCATGGTACTTGAGACTGAACCTGCGTGAACGCTTCATATTTTGGTTGGGTCGAATAAAGAGCCAGGCAGCATAAAGCCTGGGGGCAATCGGGTTTCTGCTGTCGGTCAGGATATTCCCCGCCATTGGCGACAAAACAACCACCTGCTGCTGACCACGATGGAAGAGCCCTCTAGGCTACGGCAACGACATAACCAGCAGGTGTGTCTATTATGCAACACTTTTCGAAAATGTGACAAATTTGTGAACTTACGGCTTGACGATTTCAACGGCATGCAAGTACGAATGGTTAACGATAGGTTGAGAATTGACTGAGGGATGCTAACAAGAGGGTTCAGCAATGAAAAAATTCAAATTAGGTTTGAGGGTTGGAACGGCGCTCCTGATCGGGGGATTGCAAATAG
>JBDNEZ010000497.1:0-4063 GCA_041690095.1 Anderseniella sp. | reverse complement strand
GGGAAACTTCAAACCAGTCGCTCTGGAAACTGACCCGCCAAGGTATTTGCCAGGGACGATCATGCGGTACCTGGAGCAAAGAGAACGTCACTTTGAATTGGCGGTTTTTGATGCGTACAAGAAGTATACAAAAACAGGACAGCTTGCCTCGGCGGCTAAATCTTCCAAACAGAAGCAGAAATCCATTTACCTGGACGCAGTTTGCGTCCTCGATCAATTGCACCCAGGGCTATCCATCACTGCATTGGCAGATCTCCTGCATGATATGCCCAAATACGTGAAGCAATTCCCATTAGCGACATTCGCCCACCCAACAATCAGAAAATGGATTGCGTCTTCTAGCATCGAGTCACGACCGCCAGGACGGCCTAAGAAAGAAACTCCCAAGCCACCACACGCCAATGAAATCAGTTGGGGCGAACTACAGAAAAAATTAAGCCCTTGAAATCACGTCAGAACAATTGCGCCAACTAATCTGCGCTGCAATGTCTTTTAACTGAGTATTCTTCAGAACGTCTTTTCATCAAAGTCACCTACGAACAGCCACCAAGAAGGAGGCCACAGGGTGACCGAGATCGATATTCCAGAAACAACGCCCCGCTATCTCAGCGTAAAAGAAACGGCAGCCCGACCAGGCTGTCCATTCACGCAATCCAGTTTGCGGCATCTGATTTACTACTCTGAACACCGATATGCGGCCAGTGGAGAAGTGATTCCGGGCAACGGACTCGATTGCGCCATCATTCGAATTGGCCGGAAGGTCCTTATCGATCAGATAGCCTTAGAGAACTGGATCGCATCCCATCGAATTGGCGGATCAAGTTAACACTAAGCCCACTCCCAAACATACCCAACAACAGAAATGTTCGAGTGCAGTTATCTGCACTTACGAAAAGAACACGAACTGACGGAGAGCAAATTGTTCAACCCCGCAACGCCGAAAACCACCGAAAACTCGATAACCGCCCCTATACCTGTAAACGGCGGGACATCTGAACCTGGCAACGCTCTCCCTCCTTCAGAAATGCCCATCGATGAATTCAAAAAACGCGTGGTCCGTGCGAAACGCCGGGAGGAGCACCTTCGCAAGAAAATAGATAAGGCCAGGAAAAAGGGCAAGCAGAACTGGCTTCGCCTTCCCATCCATCGCTACCTGAATTCCCACGATGTAAAGCTCGCTGTTCTTGTTGATCGCTGGAATAAGAAGAGGCGGCGGAAGGTACTCAATTCCAAACTTCTGTTAACTCTAGTTCAACAGATAGACCCATTTAACAAGTGCGGCGAACAAGTAACGGTAAACATTCGCCCCAAGAATTCAGACTCAGAAGATTGGGGTCGCCCAATACTCTCATTCAGGTTGGTTGAAAGCACACACCAAGAAATGCTTCGTCGAGTGATGGCGAATGGTATGCGAAAGACAACCAATCAACAGTATTCCTCCAGGCGCGGAAGGCCAAAGGCCATAAAAGAGGTCAAGAAGCATCTGGCGGATGGATTTGTCCACGTTATCGAAGCAGATATCAAAAGCTGCTACGCAAGCTACGACAAATCCAAACTGCCTGAGTTATTTCAACCAATTCCCGGGAAAGTAATTCAGGAAATCCTAGTCCCAGAACTGATGGGACGATTGGTACTCCATAAGGAGTCACCTCTTATAGTGAGCCAACCGATGCTGAATGCGCCCCTTGATGTTTTATGGGAAAATGCGGATCCAGTATTCGTGCAGGCTCGGCTGGGGCTTATGCAGGGGTCAGTAGCATCGCCCTTGGCATCAGATATTTTGTTGACGCAAGTCATGCAAGGCATGGCAGACGCACCAGGAAAGGTTGTCAATTACGCCGACAACTTCGCTCTGATGGCCAAGACGCAAAACGATGTCATGTCCATGTTTCAAACCCTGCGGTCTCTTCTGAAAGACCACCCCGCCGGTCCGTTGTCGCTCAAGAATGAATGGGAAACTTCAAAGACCAACGGTTACTTTGAGTTTCTAGGATACGATATAATGATCGGTAAGTTTAGCATCTACTTTGAGCCAACAATGGACAATTACCAGAAGTTTCATGAGGAAGTTAACCGGCAGTACAAACGGATTCTAACGAAGACGCTATCAAAAATGCGACGTCTGAAACGGATCAAAAGGCTGCGCGAATACGTCCGATCATGGACCGATGCGTTCATCGAATCTCCGGAAGCACAAAAGATACGCGAACGTTGGAACGACAAACTAGACAAAGTTTTGAGCTCAAAACTATTGTTCAAATCGGATGATTCTTGAGGCACCGTCCAGTGTGGAGAGTAAGAAGTCAAAACGCGCTCGTTGGAGTATTCAAAACTCTATTGACCTGCAAACTGTGATTACAGACTTAAATGAGTCTGTAAATGCCCTCCCAACAATCCTTTATCAGCACCATGACAGCCAAGAAAGTCATGAAGTTGTACCAAGAGACTGTTGAGATTTCCGGAGAACCGGGACCCGATGGTTTCGCAGATATGACCCTTGCTGAAAAACGAAAGAACCTGATCGCCTTCATCAAAGAGTTAACTGGTGGCGAAGAAGACAAGACAGCAGAAGCTGCAAACGACAGCACCGAAGAAGCAACCCCTGTTGCTGATGAGCCAGTCGTGGAAGAAGTAGACGGGACTGTTACCCTTGACGCAGAAAACGAAACAGTTGCCGTTTCGGACAAACAAGACAAGGGTTCAGAACAGGCAAAGCCCGAACCTGAAGCTGAAAAGAAAACTGCAGAATCCCCGAAACAAGAAGATGATCCTGCAGAACCTGCAAAGGCAGAGGATAAGCCTGTAAAGGCGGACAAGAAAAAGCCTAAAGAGCCTGAAGTTGTGGTAGGAACCTCTACCCCGGTAACCGATCCAAACGATCCGATCCAGAGTCTGGCAAAACATATCGAAACGATCAACGATCCGGCTGTTCTTGAGAAAGAAACATTGTCCCTGTTGCAGAGCGACAAGGTGAACGAATTCCAGTTGGGTGCCCAGTTCTTCAGCCAGGTTCAGCAGTCCGGTTTTGTGTTTGATGATTTTGTCGGTAGTATTCAACATTGTGGTCTTCTTTCGTTTTGTGGTTGGTTCGCACCACCATCAAAATGAATAACCACATTCTCTTTCAAGAGATGCGCCGCCCTCGTTCCAGTTCGCTGGATTGGGGGCGGTGTCAGATCAAGTCGAGTCTTCTACAGCTCATTGATCGTGAGACGGCCAACCACTGGCGGACTACAACGACATCACGGGCAGCTATTCCTTCTGACACTGGAAAGTCATGGACTCTGGTGTTCCAAGTTCGTCATAGCTATCGACCAGATGCCTTGGACCAGAAACATATCTATAGAAGGTAGGAATATCGCCCAAAATCCAATTAAACCACGACGAGCGCACTCTATTGTAACATCGACCTGTCTCTCGATACTCGTCAACGTCATCAAAACGCATTGGTAGTTCATAGAGCTGCTTGCCGTCTTTGCTGGCAGCATCAATCTGTTTTGGTCCGCAAACATACACAACAAAGCCGGTGCAAAAATTGCCCTCGTATTTCCCTGTCACAGTATAGCCAGCCATCACTACTGATGATGACAGCGCAATGGATCCTGAACAAAGCGCGAGTTTCATAAATTTTCGCATCTGCTGCTCCCTTTAACTATTTTGCAGCAAGGCCAGCGGCAATGATGCGGTGATAGCAATTGTATTGCGACACGCTAACAGAAAACGAGATTTTCAAAAAAACCCGGTTTTGATAACTTCAGCAGCCTTGTTGTCTGACATCCAGTTACATTCAAATTGAGCCAAGTGCAGTTAACTGCACTAAGACAAGCATGTTGATGACAGCATGTGGCATATTTTTTTCATCTTGGCTGGAGGTCAAAAGAGTCCGCTCTCAGGTGCAATCCGGAAGTGTTTCGTTCCCGCTTGCGTATTCCGGGGTGATCCGGCCACCTGTACCGATAGCATCCGGCCACCCGTACCGATTTGATCCGGCCGGGGATTCCGGGGCATCCGGCCACCCCCAAATCCATCCGGTTTAGGCTGCTGCGAGGCGATCTGTAGCAGG